>JAISNH010000093.1 GCA_031276335.1 Rickettsiales bacterium | reverse complement strand
TAGCTCGAAGGCCTCTCTCGCGCGGTCGTCGGCGCACACGAAGGTTATGTGCCTTATGCCGGCGCGTATCGCCTCCTTGATTATCTGGTCTATGACCTTACGGGAGCCGAGCGGTATCAGCGATTTGTGGGGCAGCCCCTTCGAATGCGGGTAGTTGCGGGTCGACTTGCCCGCCGCCAGTATCACGAATTCTATGTCGTCCACGACCAGCATCCCCTATCCTCCGTCCTGCTCCCGCCTCTTCACGCCGGCCTCCACGTGCGGCAGTATCCGCTTGATGAACTTCAGGTTGTTGGCGTTGAACTTGCTTTCGGTAAGGAGCGTGTACAAGAGCGCCTTCTCGTATCCCTCTATGCTGCCGCAGTCGAGGTATATGTCGGTCGGCTGCATGGGGACGGTGCGGATCTTCATCTTCTTCGGGCTGCCGTCGATGACGCGGTTCAGGGCGGGGATGAAGGTCAGCTCGCCGCCGACCAGCCCGTCCACCTTCTCGCCCCGGTCGACGGCCTTGGTTTCCTTCAGTATCTCCTCGCACACGTCGCGGTCGAATATGCAGAACCCGACGCCGGCTTCGTGCGAGCGGCTATGCTCCGGCTTTTCGCGGTAGTATCCGCCGTCCACTATGCCCCAGCGGGACGGGTCGCTGACATAGCGCGTGATGACGACGTTGCCGCGGCCGCCCTCGCCGACGTACTTGTCGACCGCGCGCTTGTATATCGGCTCGCGGTCCTCCCTGAATTTCGCATACCTGTCGGACAGTATTATGTCGTCCGGCCAAATCATGACTATGTTGCGGCCGGTCTTCCTTATGCTTTCATAGGCCAGGCCGGCGGCGTGCCCGGTGCCCAGCGGCCGCGGCTGCATTACGTACTTTATGTCCACGTTTTCCGGCACGTACAGGCTCTGCAGCAGCTCGAGGCCGACCATGTTGCCCTTGTTCGTGAACTTGTTCTCGATTTCCGGCTCGCGGCGGAAGCACTGCTGGAACGCCTTCATCGCGTCGTCCTCGGAAACGACTATGGTGATGTGCTTGCCGCCCGCGGCTATTATCTGCCCCATGATGTGGTCGATGACCTTACGGGAGCCGAACGGGACCAGCGACTTGTGCGGCAGCCCCTTCGAATGCGGGTAGTTGCGGGTCGACTTGCCCGCCGCCAGTATCACGAATTCCAGCTTGTCGGTGTCGACCGGCGCGCCAAGGCGCCCCTCCGGCACCAGCAGCTTCTTCAGGCGGCGGAACGCGCTCCTGAACATCTTTCCCATCCATGCGAGGCCGGCGGCGAACGTGCCCCGGTTTTCCCCGTCCAGCAGAGCGACAAGTCCGGAATTACTTTTGTTCATGCAAGCTCCTTCGTTCGAAAATACCAAGAATCATACTATTTCCAGCACGGAAATCAACCTTATTCCAAAGCCGGGAAAAACGGGCGCCTCTAATAAAAAGAGCCCTCGACGGAGAGCTCCCTTTACGCTTGAAACCCAAACTATTTCGCCAGAATCGTGACATCGCGGCGGTTTTTCGCATACGCGGCCTCGGTCGAGCCGAGCTCGGCCGGACGATCCTTGCCGTATGAAACAGTCGTTATGCGCTTCGCGGAAACGCCCTGGGCCACCAGATAGCGCTTCGCGGCATTCGCGCGGCGCTCGCCAAGGGCCTGGTTGTACTTCCTCGTGCCGCGGTCGTCGCAATGCCCTTCGACGATTACGTTCACGCTTGGATAAAGCTTCAGCCAAGCCGCCTGCTTCTTCAGAGTCTTGGTCGCCTCGGAAGTCAGCGAGTACTTGTCGTATTCGAAGTACACGGTGTTTCCGGCGCGCGCGGCCAGGTCGGCTTCGGTGCCGCCTATGACGCCGGCAACCTCGCTTTCGAGAGTCACAGGGGTCGTGTCGACTTCCGGCTCGTCCTTCGAGCAGGCCGACACGGCGAGCACGAGGGCGGACATAAGCAGACATTTCATAGTTCTAGTCATTTGCGTTCCTTTCTTATTTTTCGTTGAACAGCTCCATTATTGCACACGCCCCGGCAAAAGGCAAGCACTTTTTAGCGCGGAGCGGCGGCCTCCGCCTTCAGCTTTTCCGCCAATTTTCCAAGCGGAAGCGTTTCCTGGGAATCGCTTCCCAGGTACCTAGCGGTCACCGTTCCAGCCTCCCGCTCCCTGTCGCCTATCAACAGCAGCACCGGCACCTTCGCGGCGGAATGCAGGCGGATCTTGTAGCCGATCTTCTCGTTCGAATCGTCCAGCGCGACCCTGAGCCCGGCGGCCTTCAGCGCATCGGCGACCTTTGCGGCGTACGCGTCGCTCGCCTCGGAAACGGTCAGCACAGCCGCCTGCCTGGGGGAGAGCCACAGCGGAAGGCGCCCGGCGGTGTTTTCCAACAGCACGCCGATGAACCGGCCTATGCCCCCGAACAGCGCGCGGTGGAGCATCACGGGGGCGTGCTTCGCGCCGTCCCGCCCGACATAGCACATGTCGAACCGGCCGGGCAGGTTCATGTCCAGTTGCAGCGTGCCGGCCTGCCACTCGCGGCCTATCGCGTCGCGGAGCGAGAATTCCAGCTTCGGCCCGTAGAACGCGCCTTCGCCCGGGAAAATCTCGTACCCGTACCCGCCGCGATCGAGCGCGTTTGCAAGCGCGCCTTCGGAGGCGTCCCACAGATCGTCGGAGCCCAGCCGCTTTTCCGGGCGCGTCGAAAGCTTTATCTTCACATCGGCGAATCCGAAGTCCTTGTATATGTCCATGATCAGCCGTATGACGCCCAAGCATTCGTCCTCCAGCTGGTCAGGCGCGCAATAGATGTGCGCGTCGTCCTGCATGAACTCGCGCGTGCGGAGCAGCCCCATCAGCGAGCCGGAGGATTCAAACCGGTCGACAGTGCCGAATTCCGCCATGCGAATCGGCAGGTCGCGGTAGCTTTTCACCCCGTGCTTGTATATCAGTATCCCGCCGGGGCAGTTCATGGGCTTCACCGCGTAATCGGCATCCTCGCCCTCCACCTTGGCCACGTACATGTTCTCGCGGTATTTTTCCCAATGGCCGGAGGTTTCCCACAGCGCGCGGTTCATTATGTGCGGAGTGGAAACCTCCACGTATCCCGCGGCCTCCTGCCGACGGCGCAGGTAGGAAACCATGGTCTGCAGGAGCGTCCAGCCGAGCGGGTGCCAGAACGCCGCGCCGGGGGCGTATTCCGGCTCGAAATGGAACAGGTCCATCGCAGCGCCGATCTTCCTGTGGTCGCGCTTCTCCGCCTCCTCCACCTGCCTCAGGTAGTCGTCCAGCTCCTTCTTCGACGGCCAGGCCGCCGCATAAATCCTTTGCAGCATCCTGTTCTTCGAATCGCCGCGCCAGTACGCGCCTGCGACCGAGGCCAGCTTGAATCCGTCCTTCGCGAGCAGGCCGGTGGACGCGAGGTGCGGCCCCTTGCACAAATCGGAAAAGCCCCCCTGGGTGTAGACGGTCACCGTCTTTGCCCCCTCGTTCTCCAGATCCCTGATCATCTCCACCTTGTACGGCTCGTCCAGCTTCCGGAAGAGAGCAACCGCCTCCGCCACCGGCATTTCCGAACGCTCTATTCTGTAATCCTTCGCGATGATTTCCCTCATCTTATTCTCGATCTTCGGGAAATCGTCGGGCGAGATTTTCGCATCCAGATCGATATCGTAGTAAAAGCCGTTGTCGATCGCAGGCCCGATGGCGAGCTTCGCGCCAGGGTAAAGCCCCTTCAGCGCCTGCGCCATGACATGGGACGCCGAATGGCGCATGACCGCCAAATCCACGTTGTTTTTCGAATCCACCATTTTCATATCCTTTTCTTTCCGCACGCATGCGGTTTTTCATCTTCGCAATTATAGGTTCTTTTTGGAAAAAAGACAAACGAAACTTATACCCCCAAAGGGGTCGCCGCCGTAAAGATAGTTGTTTCGAACAGCTTCGACATGGCCTTATTATGGAACATGCGCGCGGGAAAGTCAACGACAATCCAAACATCCCTTGCAATGCCCCGCAGCATTCGCTATAATCATTCCGCGCCGGATAAAAGCCCCGGCGTGAGGACAAAAACCTCTGTAAGAAAACCTCCGGTTCCGGCTGGAGGACTATGGAATATCCAATACATAGTACTACTTACATAGTTTTTTGCCTCCAGCCATTCTATCGAATGGCATTCAATTTAATCAAAGGAGGTAATCATGAGTTTCAGGCCATGGAAAGGACGCGAATGGACGAAGTGGGAAGACATACGTTCCAGCAACAAGACGGAGTTCAGGATGCTGTACCGCTACACGATGATGATGATGCGCCATCTGGAGCACAAGCTGGAGCAGATGGCCGCGAGGTACAAGGAGCTGGATGAGGAAACGCCGGGGGACGGCCCGCCGGAAAGATAATATTTGCATTTTCCGCCCCGCCTATATATCATCGCCTTGAAAGGCGAAGCATGGCAATCGACAAGGCATTCATCGAGCAACTACGCGACCGGCTGTCCATAGTCGACGTGATCTCACGCTATATCCCGCTTTCCCGCAAAGGAAAGGAGCATTGGGGCGTGTGCCCCTTCCACAGCGAGAAAACCGGCAGCTTCTCGGTTTCCGAGGAAAAGCAGTTCTACCACTGCTTCGGATGCGGCGCGCACGGCGACATCATCACGTTTACCATGCAGCACCAGCACATGTCGTTCATCGAGGCGGTCGAGAAGCTGGCCGCGGACGCGGGCATCGAGGTTCCGAAAGCGTCCCGCGAGGAGCGCGAGCGCGCGGAAAAATCCCACACGCTTTACGAAATACTTGCCGCGGCGGCGGAATTCTACAGGGAGGCGCTGCACTCCCCGGAGGGCAGGCATGCCCTCGGATACCTGAAAAAGCGCGGACTGACGGAGGAGATCATCGCGAATTTCCGCCTTTGCTACGCGCCCGGCGGCAA
>JAISNH010000078.1 GCA_031276335.1 Rickettsiales bacterium | reverse complement strand
CCAAGGCCGCGAACGAATCCTCCGGCGCCTTGGTAACATCGGGAGCAGCCCAACCCAGCCACGGCAGCAGATAGCCGCGGTTTTTATCCACGGCCTGGAACATCATTTCGGCATTCTTGAACGTCGGCTCCAAGGCCGCGAGCTCTATGCGCGCGCCGGCCAATTTTTGCGAAATATCCTTCATTTTTCCTCCTTTACACTTCCGACAGCTTACGTAGCTGGTCCTCGGTAACCAGCTTGTCGATGATTTCGTCGAGAGCCTCGCCCAGCATGACGTAGTCGAGCTTGTACAGCGTCAGGTTCACACGATGGTCGGTAACGCGGTTCTGCGGATAATTGTACGTGCGGATTTTGTCCGAACGGTCGCCGGTGCCGACCTGGGATTTGCGCATGCCGGCGCGCTCCTCGTCCAGCTTCCGCCTTTTGGCATCGTAGAGGCGCGCACGGAGCATTTTCATAGCGCGATCCTTGTTCTTCAGCTGGCTCCTTTCGTCCTGGCACTGCACGACGGTGTTCGTCGGGATGTGGGTTATGCGAATCGCGCTGTCGGTCTTGTTCACGTGCTGGCCGCCGGCTCCGGACGCCCGATAGGTGTCGATCCTAAGGTCGGACGGGTTGATTTCGACATCGACGTCCTCCGCCTCCGGCATGACGGCGACGGTCGCGGCCGAGGTATGCACCCGCCCCTGGCTTTCCGTTTCCGGCACGCGCTGCACGCGGTGGGCGCCCGATTCGAACTTCAGCCGGCCGAACGCGCCCGGCCCCGCAACGCTCGATATGATTTCCTTGAACCCCCCGGCCTCGTTTTCGTGGTAATCGATCACCTCCATTTTCCAGCCCTTCCTTTCGGCATAGGCCTTGTACATGTCGAACAGGTCGCCGGCGAAAATCGCCGCCTCGTCCCCGCCGGTACCCGCGCGGATTTCCAAAATCGCCGCGCGCTCGTCCGCCTCGTCCTTCGGCAGAAGCGCGATTTTGATTTTATTTCCTATCTCGGACAGGCGCTCCTTCATTTCGTAATATTCGGCCTCGGCCAGCTCCTTCATGGACGGATCCTTCATCATCTCGCCCGCCTGCCCCATGTTGTCCATACTTTTCAGGTAATCATCGACAAGGGCGACGACAGGTTTCAAATTCGAGTATTCCTTCGATATTTTCGCCATCTCGCGCGGGTCGGAAAACGTACCCATAAGGCTCTTCTCAAGCTCGAAATACTTCTCTTTAATCTGCAATAATTTTTCTTCGAAATTCATAATGTTAGTCTATGTATACTACATCAATTATTTATATAATGAAGTTATGGTTCAATATGAGCGCACTAATGCTTTTTCAGCATAGCGGCGACATCCTCGAACTTTGCGGTCAGCTGTTCGCCGGTTGCCATGTCCTTGAGGGTCAGGGTGCCGTTTTTCATTTCGTCGTCGCCGATTACCACCACCCGGGTCGCGCCCATCCTGTTCGCTATTTCAAAAAGCTTGCCCAGCTTTTTTTCAAGGAACAGAATACCGCATCCGAGCGAAAACGCACGCGTTACATATTCTTTCCTAGTGGGAATCACCAATGTCAACGGCGAGGCGGTGGCCTGGATTTTTCCCTCCAGCACGGCTGTCAGAAAATAGCGCGTCAGCCCTATGGAGCCGCCGACGCCAACTATGTTCCTGTCGCTGAAATTCCCGACCAGGTTTTCATAACGCCCGCCGGAGGCAATGGAGCCGAGAGAGTCGTCGCCATCCAAAAACGTTTCGAACACGGTTCCGGTGTAGTAGTCGAGCCCACGGATTATCGTCGGATCGAAAACCGACAAATCCCGCGGCAACAAAGAGAGCACCTCCTCCAAATCCGGAGTCACGACCTTGCCAGCCAAGATATTCCGGACACGGGGGCAATCGTCGCCAGCAAGCTCCTTCAAGCTCCTTTCGAATTCGTCCGCGGTGATTTTGCGTTTCTTGTCTATAAGCGTCATCAGTGGCGCGTTGAAGACAAGTTCGCCCCAAATCCGGCGCGAGGAAACATGCACCTTGAACGGACGCCCCACAGTCGCGGACAACGCGCCGGCGATAGTCAGGATAATTTCGGCATCATAGGCGAGCGGAAGGCCGTTTTCCGCAACCGTGTCGATGTCCGCCTGGTAAAACTCGCGGGCGCGGCCGCGCTGGGCGCGCTCCCCGCGCCAGGATTTTCCTATGGCGTTCCGTTTGAACGGAAACACCAAATCGTGATTATGCTCCGCCACATAACGCGCAAACGGCACCGTCAGGTCGAAGCGAAGAGCCTGCTCCGTATCCCCGTGCAGCACGCGGAAAATTTCTTTGTTTATCTCGCCGCCGGTCTTTGAAAACAGGATTTCGGCACGTTCGACGGCGGGCGTGTCCATGTTTTGAAAACCGCGCGCGCGAAATACTTCCTCGATTTTCCCACGAATGGAATCGAAAGCTCGCTGTTGTTCCGGCAACAGTTCTGCGAAGCCGGACAAAGTCTTTGTATTTACTTTATTTTTTGACATATTATTCACCATATTATTCAATTACTCTGCGGCGGACGTAAGCGGTGCCGGCCTTTAATTTTTCCGGATCCATCTCGATGTTGTGGCGTGAAATAGCGCGCGGCGAAAGCTGGCTTACGGCCGAGCCGTCGACCACTATGTCAAGGGCCTGCGCGTTGCCGATAGTCAGGTACATCTTCTCTCCGTTCGGGACATAATATATGTCGCCCGGCTCCAGTATCATTTCGAATACCACCTCGCCGGTACCGACGTCGCCGTCATTTTCGTCATAGACGTAGAAGCCGTTCTTCTTCAGCTTTATCCAGACCCTGCCCTTGGCTTGCACGCTTATCCGCGAATCGGTGCGGTTCTGTTCGCCGAACACCCTAGATTCACGGGTTTCGAAGGAGGGCTGCTCGTTCGGAACCATTTCAACCTCGTAGGAAACCTCCTGCGCACCGGCATGCGAAGCCGCGGCAGGTTTGGCCTCTGTCATTCCGGAGGCGATTTCATGGGATTGGGACAAATCCTCCGACCGGGGCGCGACAGGCGCGGGATTCTCCTGCTCCGGCTGCTGCCATGCGACCACCCGTTCGGCCTCGCGGAGCGCCTCGCGCTGGGAAAGCGCGCTGCCGATCACTATATCGACGTTGTCCGCGTCGTCCAGGGAAGCCACGGCCGTCTGCGCGGCCATATCGATTTCCTCGGTTCCGGAACTGCCGCTCCTGAATATGTATACGCCGAACATGACGATAAGGAACAGCACGCCGAACACGATTACATGGGTACTGTTGATAAGGGGGTTTTCAATAAGCGCGTTCTCGTCAGGAGCCATGCTGTCCGTGTTTTCGATGGGCGCCATATTCTCCGCCTTGTACTGGTCGACTATCTTCGCGACGTCCAGGCCGAGGAAGGAAGCGTAGCTTTTTATGAAACCGACGACATAGGCCTGTCCGGGCAGGGAGTTGAACCTGTTCGCCTCAAGCGCACGCAGATACTGCGGCTTTATGCGCAGATATTCGGATATGTATTCGATATCCTTGCCGGAACTCTCCCGCTTGTTCTTCAAAATCTCGCCTATGGTCTCTTTTTTCGGGGGAAGCACGGCGCTAGCCTTCTCCGCGGCCAGCTTGTCCAGCATTTCTTTCTCGTTATATGGCAATTCAGTACTCCCATAATTGATTATATGGGTTAAAGAATACGATTATTTTTTCAAGGAATCAAGGGGTTTATAAGGCACAGACAAAAATACGCCCTATCCGCCCCGCTTATTTCGTTTTCCCATCACATAATCCTTCAGCTCGCGCATGTTCCTGACCACGGGCACCCGGACGGCCAGGTCGGGCGGCAAAGGCAGGTAAAACTCCGGCTGCATCCTTACGACATGCAATCCGAGTGCAAGGCCGGCGCGGATATTGGAAAAACGGTCGTCGATGAAAACAGTTTCCTCCGGCCGCATGCCGTATTCCACCATAAGGCCGCGCAGCGCTTGCTCCTTGCCCTGGACGGGCGGGGAAAAACCTAACATCAAAAGGTCGCCAAACAGCCCCCGCAGCCACTTGCCCTTGCCTTCCGGATCAAATGCCGCGGACATGGTGAAAAGCCGATAGCCGCACGCTTTCAGCGACCGCAGGACCTCCGGCACGCCCTCGAATATCGGCCGCTTATATAAAAATTCGCTTTTCCAAAACGAAAGCGGCAATGCAGACTGGAACTCCTGCGTCAAGCTAAACGAACCGTCAAAATCACTTATGGGACAAATCTTCGGCAGATCCTCGAAGGTTATATCCTTATATTGCGGAAAGCTCCTCAAATACTCGAAATAAGCGCGATTCACGCTGACCAGCACTCCGTCCACATCGAAGATTATGTTTCTTACGGACATTTCCGATCCTTATACGAACATTTTCATTATCAGCTCCTCGACTTCCATAAGGGTGTTGGAGGCATTGACCCGCACCCGGAATTCGGCGGAGTTCCTTAGCCCCTTCGAGTACCAGGCCGCATGTTTCCGCGCAATCAAGATGCCGGCGCGCTCGCCATAATAATCCACCATGCCGGCAAGATGCGCAAGCAAAATCCGCCGCCGCTCCTCCACCGACGGCGGAGGCAACAGACGGCCGGTTTTCAGATAGGCTATCGCATGGTGGAGCAGCCAAGGAGCTCCGCAGGCTCCCCGGCCTATCATCACCCCGTCGACGCCGGTTCTTTCAATCATTTCTCGGGCGGACTCGGGGGAAACGACGTTTCCGTTGCCGATTACCGGCATTTTCACGGCCTTTTTGACCTCGGCTATTGCCGCAAAATCCACCTCGCCGGAGTAAAGCTGCGCGCGGGTGCGGCCGTGCACGGCAATCATGCTGGTTCCGGAATCCTCCGCCATTCTGGCGAATTCCCCGGCATTTTTATTGTTGGCGTCCCAGCCTGTGCGGATTTTGACAGTCACGGGTATGCGGACGGATCGCACGACCGCGGAGATTATCGCGGCGGCCTGTGGCGGATTTTTCATCAAATCGGCTCCACTGCCGTTCTTCACGATCTTGTTCGCCGGACAACCCATATTGATGTCTATTATATCCGCGCCCAGCTCCTCGTTTATCCGCGCCGATTCCGCCATTACAACTGGATCGGAGCCAAAAATCTGCACCGAGACCAACCCGGGCACAGCCTTGCCGTGTTCCTCGAATATCTTTTTCAGCTTCGGCTTCACCGCAGGCTTGGCTCGCGACCTTAAAATCACCTGCGAATTGGACGGCACCATTTCGGATACGGTCAGCGACGGGCGAAACTCCACCTCCCCGTACCCGGCGACCAACGCGCGAAACGGCGG
>JAISNH010000009.1 GCA_031276335.1 Rickettsiales bacterium | reverse complement strand
CTGAGGCGCCGGCATGTACGCCGGTTGCTGCTGCCGCGGCGGAGGCAAAGTCGCCGCCGCCCTTGAGGCATATGGCTGGTACGGCGTTATCGCCGGTTTGCCGTAGTTGCCCATCGGCGCGCGCGCACCTTGGCATCCGGCAAGGACGAGCGCGGTCAGCAACAGCGAATTGCGAGCTTTTTCCCTCATGCAACCATGATACTACAAAAGGCGGGAAAAGGAAAGAAATTATTTGCCCTTGCCGGGCGCGGACTTCGGATTTTTCGGGCGGGCGAGGAGTATCGAGAGCTCGTACATCGCCATCAGCGGAACGGCGAGCAGTATCTGCGACACTACGTCCGGCGGGGTCAGCACCGCCGCGGCTATGAATATCAGCACGACCGCGTATTTCCGCTTCGATTTCAGCGTTTCGCGAGAAACCGCGCCGGCGCGCACCAGGAGGCCGAGGAATATCGGCGTCAGGAAGCATATCCCGAACGCGTTCATCAGCGATGAGGTCAGGCTTACGTACTCTTCGATTTTCGCCTCGAGTATCAAGGGCGTCGCGAGCGCTTCGTTGTTCGTGTATTTCAGGAAAAATCCGAACATCGGCGGCAGCACCAGGAAATAGCAGAACGCCGCGCCCAGCAGAAACAGGGCGGGCGACAGCAGGATATAGGGCAGGTACTGCTTCTTCTCGTCCTTGTAAAGCGCGGGCGTTATGAACAGCCACAGCTCTATGCTCCAGAACGGTATGGACAGGAACTGCGCCGCGGAAAACGTGATGCTTAGGTTCGAGGTGAAGGCCTCGGTGACCTTCGTGTATATCATGTTCGCGATTATTCGGTTGTCCCGCATGGCGCGGGCGAGCGGCGCGGTGGCGAAATCGTATATCGAATCGCGGAACGTGTAGCAGAGGATGAACGCGACGCCGAAGAAGGCCAGCGAGGCGAGAATGCGGTGTCGGAGCTCCCTCAGGTGTTCTGCCAGCGGCAGCTCGCGCAGGCGCTCCTGCGGATGTCTTTTCGTCCCGGGACTCATTTCTTCGCCTTCTTTTTATTTTCGACGCCCGATATTTTCAGCGTCGGCGTCTTCTTGTCCTCCAGCTCGTCGTAGAAGCTGGAGCGGCGGAGCGAGAACGCGCGCCTCTGCTCCTCTATCTGGTCGCGGAAGAGGTCGTAGGTGTCGTCGTCTGCCTCCCTTACATCGTCCAGCGAGCCAGCCAGCTCGTTTATCTGCATGCGGACGGAGCGCGCCCAGGCGGCGATTTTGCGCCAGGCTTTCGCCAAAAACCTGACGACGGCCGGCATGTCCTTCGGCGGTATAAGAACCGCCGCCAGAAGCATCACCACGAAAACCTCGCCAATTCCTATCCCAAACAAGCTGTCTCCTTACTCGAACAAGTCGGTTTGCATTTTCGCGGGCTTCGGTTCGTCCGCCGGTTTCTCGGCCGGCTTTCCGGCTTTATCCTGTTCCGGCTCCGCCGCCTTTTCCGCAGGCGCGGGTTCGGTCGCCGCATTCACGGATTCCTCCCCAGCCTTCTCCGCGGCGGATTTTCCGGACGTTGGCGCGCCGTTGTCCTGCTCTGCCGGCTCCTCGTCCACTTCCTTCTCGATTATGGCGGTGGAAACGACCTTTTCGCCCTCGGCGCATTTCAACAGCGTGACGCCCATGGTATGCCGCCCGGCGATGCGTATGCTTCCGACGTCAAGGCGTATCATCTTTCCGCCGTCGGTGACCATGAGGATGTTGTCGGTGCCCTCTATCGGGAACGAGCTTACCACCGCCTTGGTCTTTCCGGCGATTTTGATGTTGGCGATGCCGGAGCCGCCGCGGTGGGTGGTGCGGTACTCGTAGCTGGAGGAGCGCTTGCCGAATCCGGTTTCCGTGACGGTCAGGATGAACTGCTCCTTTTCCGCCATGGCCTTGAACTCGCTGTCCGAAAGCGTGCGGGTGGGGGCGGCAGCCTCCTCCTCGTCCGCCTCGTCCGGCAAATCTTCCTCGCGCCGCGCGGCCTTGCTCATCTTCAGGTAGCTCATGCGGGTTTCGGCGTCGGCGTCCGTGTGGTTGATGATGGACATCGAGATCACCTTGTCGCCCTTGCCTACCTTGATGCCCTTTATGCCTGTCGAGTTGCGGGATTGGAACACGCGCACCTCGGAAACCGGGAAGCGTATGCACCGCCCGCCGCGCAGAGACAGGAACACGTCGTCCTTTTCCGAGCACGCCGCGACCGCCACCAGCTCGTCGCCGTCCTCGTCGAACTTCATCGCGATCTTTCCGTTCTTGCGGATGTCGAGGAAGTCGGATAGCCGGTTGCGCCTGACCGTGCCCTTCGAAGTCGCGAACATGACGTACAGGTTTTGCCATTCCGCCTCGTTCTCCGGCAGCGGCATTATGGTCGAAATCGTTTCGCCCTGCTCGAGCGGCAGGAGGTTGATAATCGCCTTTCCCACCGACTGCGGGGTGGCAAGCGGAAGGCGGTACACCTTCATCTGGTAGGCTATGCCGCGGTTGGAGAAGAATATCATCGGAGTGTGCGTGTTCGCGACGAACACGTCCGTCACGTAGTCCTCCTCCTTCGTGTTCATGGCGTTGCGCCCCTTGCCGCCGCGGTTCTGCGCGCGATAGACGGAGAGCGGCACGCGCTTTATGTACCCGGTGTTCGTTATCGTGATGGCCATGTCCTCCTTCGCGATAAGGTCCTCCATGTCGGTTTCGAGCTCGGAGGGCACTATTTCGGTCCTGCGCGGCGCGGCGAATTTTTCCCTAACCTCCATTAGCTCGGCCTTCAGGAGCCCGAACAGCTTCGCGCGGTTGAGGAGTATCGACAGGAGCTCCTGTATGTCCGCGCCGGTATCCTTTATCTCGTCGGCCAGCTTGTCGAGCTCCAGCCCGGTGAGCCTGTGGAGCTTCAGCTCGAGTATCGCCTTGGCCTGCGCTTCGGAAAGCCTGTACCTGCCGTCCACTATCTTGCTGTCCGGGTCGTCGATAAGGTCGATAAGCGGCGCGATGTGGTCGGCCTTGAATTCGCGCGACATCAGCTTGTCCTTCGCGTCATTCGGATCGCTGGCCGCGCGGATGAGCGCGATCACGTCGTCCAGGTTCGCCACCGCGATTGAAAGCCCAACCAACACGTGCGCCTTGTTGCGCGCGCGGTTAAGCTCGAACGTCGTGCGCCGGCGGATGACCTCCTCGCGGAACTCGACGAAGGCGTCCAGTATCTGGCGCAGGTTCATCAGCCCCGGGCGCCCCTTGTCTATGGCCAGCATGTTTATGCCGAAGCTCGTCTGCAGCTGCGAGAACTTGAAAAGCTGGTTCAAGATGACGTCGGGAACCGCGTCCTTCTTCAGCTCGATCACGACGCGGACGCCCTGGCGGGAGCTTTCGTCCCTCAGGTCGGATATGCCCTCCAGCCGCTTGTCCTTCACCAGCTCGGCGATTTTCGCTATCATCACCTTCTTGTTGACCTGGTACGGGATTTCATCGACGATGATGGCGGTCCTGGCGCGCACTTCCTCGAAATGGGTCTTCGCGCGGATTATGACGCTGCCGCGGCCGGTCGTGTAGGCGGAATAGGATCCGGAGAGGCCCAGTATCACGCCGCCGGTCGGAAAGTCGGGCGCGGGGACCAGCCTGACCAGCTCGTCGGTCGAAATGTTCGGGTTGTCGATTACGGCGCAGGCCGCGTCGATCACTTCGCCCAGGTTGTGCGTCGGGATGTTGGTCGCCATGCCGACCGCTATGCCGCTCGAGCCGTTGACGAGAAGGTTCGGGAAGCGCGCGGGGAGCACCTCCGGCTCCTTCGTGCTTTCGTCATAGTTCGGGCGCCAGTCGACCGTGTCCTTGTCCAAATCCTCGACCATGTACGCGGCGGCCTTGCTCATCCTGGCCTCCGTGTACCTCATCGCGGCGGCGGAATCCCCGTCCATGGAGCCGAAGTTTCCCTGCCCGTCGATCATGGGAACGCCCATCGAGAAGTCCTGGCTCATGCGGACCATGGATTCGTATATAGCGGCATCGCCATGCGGGTGGTACTTTCCCATGACGTCGCCGACGACGCGCGCGGATTTGCGGAACGGCTTTCCATACTCGAACCCGTTCTCCTTCATCGAGTAGATGATGCGGCGGTGCACCGGCTTCAACCCGTCGCGCACGTCCGGCAGCGCGCGTGAAATGATGACCGACATCGCGTAGTCCAGATACGATGTCTGCATCTCGTGCACGATCGGCGCGATTTTCACATTCTTCTCAAGCTCTGTTTTCACAGATTCATTCGTGTCGTTTTCTGACAATTTACACTCCTTCCCAGGGCTTTTCCAGCCCCCTGTTTTCGATGTGGAAATAGTAGCAAAAAGGGTAGGCAAAAGCAAGGAAAAAAGGCGGATTTCCGGAAGAATTTAGGGATAAGGCGGGCAATAATAAAATTTTGTAAAATCAATATGATAATATGCCGGAATCCGGGCGGATTTCCTATCTTGTCCCTGCGATGTGCCTGAGTATGGTGGAGTTGCCTATATATTCCATGAATTCGCCGAACATGGCGCATCTGGAGGCGTTCCGGCAGGATATGCATTTTACGAAGTCCGCGCCGCTGGCCAGGCTGCCGCGGAAGTCGCACGCCAGCTTTTTCACATATGTTTCGAACGAGCCGTCCGGGTTGAGCGCGATGAATTCCAGCGCCAGGTCGAGCGTGTCCTTCGACATGTCGAAGTTGTCCACTGTCACGATCTTGCCGGCGTTCCTGCCGAGTATCCATTTGTCCTTAGCCTTCGCGGCGCCCTTTACGCAGAACGCGCCGTCGGGCAGGCGTATGCGCAGCAGGCAGTCCTTTGCCTTCAGTCCTCCGTCCCTCAGGATTTTTCCCGCGTCTATCTTCATCTCGCGGTATTCGCGACGCGGCTTCCGCGACGGCTTCTTCAGCGGGATGACGAGATTGAACGTGGTCTTCAGCCCTTCCGCTCTTTTGTCCGAGGCGGTTATGGCAAGGCGTATCTGCCCGATTGCGCCCGCCTTTCCCCCGGGCAGCATCAGCGCGAAGCTTTTCGCGTCGCGAGCGGGAACTTCCCAAACGGTGTCGGAAACGCACCGCCCCTTCGACAGGCCGGCGGATTCCGGCACGCCTTCGATTTCGAACGCGACGTACCGCTCCGGCGAGAACGTGGCTGCGGAGATAGTTATGCCGTCTTCGTCCGACATGCGGTAGTCGGCGGACACGAAGGGACCGTTTTCGAATATGCCGTCCCGGAAGTAGATGTTGGCGACCGCCTCCGTCGCCTTTGGGTTCTTTATAATCAGCAGGAATTGCCGCTCCGTTCCGTTTCCGGGAATCGTTACGGCGGCCGCGCGCAGCTCGATCGGGGACAGCGAGAATAGCCCGCCGCCGAAGTCCTTGCCGGACGACAGGGCGACGCCGTCCATGTCCGGGAAATACAGGAACACGCCCGCGCGGCTTGCAAGCTTTAGCTTCCTAGGCAGTTTTATGGCCAGCGGCATGCCGCCCGTATTTTCGCCCGACACTTTTTCCCCTCAATCTATATTCCACTATCGGTTGTAGATATGAATATTTTCTAGTATATGATAGATTAAAGGCGAAGACAAGCGGTTTTTTGTCCTTTGCCGGGCGGATGCGGGAATTACCGGGTGGGTTCCGTTATCTCGATATACCGCGCGCCGTCCTTTTCCGAAAAGTACACGTGTATGGGACGGGCGGCGGAATCGACGATGTCGGCCGCGATTTCCGGCCATTCGATAATCGTCAAGTTGCGGCGCAGGCTGTCTTCCAAGTCGAGCTCGAACAGCTCGTCCTCGCTTTTGATTCTGTAGAAATCGTAATGCGAGATCGCGCCGCCTTCGTATTCATATGTTTCGAGCAGCGTGAAGCTCGGGCTTTTCACCGTTTCGCCGCGGCCGATAAGCGCCTGGATTAGCGCGCGGGCGAACACAGTCTTTCCCATGCCGAGCGCACCGTGCAGCAGCACCGCGTCATGCGGCTTCAGCGAGGCTGCGAATTCGCGCGCGATCCGCCGCGTGTCGGCTTCTGTCGGGATGGAAAATTTCATTGTTCGATGTTCCAGAGTTCTTTCTTGAACCTTTTGCCGAAATCCACAACGCTTTGATGTGTGGGGTATTCTTCCTGTTGAATACCGGATGCATCGTATATATTTTTTATATTCGGGCCTGTTCCGTCGAGGGAAAGATAATGGTAGCAGTCAAGCGCCTCATAATATTTCTGCCGCCGCTCCAATATGAGGCAGTATTTTTCCATAGCAAACTCGCTGTCGCCCTTGAACACTATCCGTTCCGGAGTTTTACCGGGCGCCGCATCCAACTTTATGGCCTTTTCAAAATACGGAAGCGATTTGCCGTATTCGCCTTGAAAAAAGATCTTGTCGCCTTTTTCAACGCATTCTTTGCCGGTGGAGCAGCCGGCGCCGTTTGCCGGGGAAATGCCGCGGCAGGCGAACAGGAGCGCGCATAAAATCAAATATCTTTTCATTTCAATAATACCTGCCCACCGGTTTCGTATTCGTGAAGCTCCTGGTTTTCGTTATCTTGAACAGGGAATCGGCGAGGGATGATTCCGGCGTGATGCCGCTCAGGATTATCTTGGTCGTCACGCCCTGGGCGTCCTTCACCTTCCAGCCAAGGAGCGAGAGCGGGAACGTCTGGAACACCAGCGTGATTACGCCGGTCTGCTTCTCGTTCTTCGTGGCAAGCGTCAGCTCGGTCGTATCGCCGACTTCCTCTATGCCCTTTACCTTCGCGGACGGATTGGCGCCGGTCAAGGCGACATTGCCGTTCAGGATTATCGAGGCCGGGTTGGAATCAAGCGCGATGTAGGATATCTGGTTCAGCTTCTTGTCGTGGTACACGATTGAGGTGCCGTCCGCGACCAGCAGCATCGGGCTTTTGTACTCCAGGCGCATGCGTCCCGGCTTCTTTATATAGAACACGCCCTCGTCCTTCACGCCGTTCGACGAGCTTTGGGCGAAGCTGCCGCGTATGCTTTTCAGCGAGTTGACGTAAATCTCCACATCCTTCAAAAACTTCTCGTCCTTTGCGGACAGCGTGTTGCCGGCAA
>JAISNH010000072.1 GCA_031276335.1 Rickettsiales bacterium | reverse complement strand
TTCATCTCCGGCATGGAGCTGGAGCCGGATTTTTCGGTCAGCGTCAGCATGAGCATAAAAAAGGGCGTCCTTATTCCGGAGGATTCCTCCGCGGCGATATACACCGACGGCCTTTTGGGCGCGAAGTACATCGCGATACTGCCGGGCGGCAGCACGGGAATGATGGGGGACGGCGACAGCTTCGGCTATACCCAGAACTCGGTCAACATAACCGAGATGATAGAATTGGGAATCCATAACTTCAGCAAAAGCAGGAAATGATTTCATTCATTTGCGATAGCCCGTCGTGGAATGGCGCGATTTCCGGGATATTTGGAAAATCGGAGAGGGCGGCAGAGGCCGTTTTCGAGGTATTGAGGCGGCGCGCGCCGGCGGGGGCGGAAATATCGGTCCTGCTTACCGACGACGCCGGGATACGCCGGCTGAACAAAAAATGGCGCGCCGTGGACAAGGCCACGAACGTGCTGTCGTTCGAAACGGGCGACAAGACCATGATGGGCGACATAGCGATGTCCATCGACACGCTTTCCCGCGAGGCGGAGGAGAACGGCAAGAGCCTGGAGGAGCATTACACGCACCTGCTGGTGCACGGCGTGCTCCACCTGCTGGGCTACGACCATGCCGAGGACGGGGAGGCGGCGAAAATGGAAAGGCTGGAGGTCATGGTTTTGAAGAGGCTGGGAATTGGAAATCCGTACAAGCTGGACTGGGATTTCGTCGTGAAGGAGGCGAAAAGGAAGCTGGGCATCGCCGCGATGTACGTATTTTTCGGCATCGCGGGCGGGTTCGCCTACACGGCGGCCGGAAGCCTGTGGGGCGTGCTTGGCATGTCGGCGTTCCTAAGCTCCGCGCTGATGTTCGTCGACACGTCGCGTTCGAGGCGCGCGGCGTTCCTGAACGTGTGGGGGCTGACCTTTATTTCGTACCTTATCGCATTTTCGTGGATAATGCATCCTTTCAATTTCGTGCCCGAGGGCGCGGAGCATATGAAGATGTTCGCTCCGGCGGCCCTGCTCCTGTTCGCAGCATCGCTCGCGGTTTTCAGCGGCGTTGCGGGCATCGCCGCCCATATGGCGCCCTCCGGGTGGCGGCGCTACCTGGCGTTCGCGGCATCGCTCGCGCTTATGGAATGGGTGCGCGGGCGGGCATTCACCGGGCTGCCGTGGAATACATTTTCCAGTGTTTGGTCGGGCGAGCCGATCGTGATGCAGACGCTTAGCCTTGTCGGCACGCACGGCCTGAGCTTCCTGAGCGTATTCGTGTTGGCCGCGCCGTATCTGTTCCTGCGGCACGGGAAGGCCGCCTTCAAGATGCGGACGCTGCACGCCGCATTCGCGATGTCGGCGGCGGTTTTCGTTTTCGGCGCTGCGCGCTTGTTGTATTACAGCGGGGAAAAGCCGCGCGATTTCATGGTGAGGCTGGTCAACCTGGACGTGGCGCAGAACGAGAAGCTTGCGGGCGGGAATTTGTTTTCGCTTATGCGGCTGTCGCATGCGCCGGGATGGCAGGATGTCGATTTGTTCGTGTGGAGCGAGACCTCGGTGCCCGCGAACGTAGCGTCGGACGAATATGCGCAGAAGCTGCTGTCCGACGTGAACAACGCGCGGTCGCACCTTGCCGCCGGGTTCAACCGGTTCGACGTCAAGGGCGACGATTTCGACGTCTATAACTCGATGGCCGTAATCGGCGGGGAGGGGGTGGAGGCGGTGTACGACAAAAACCATCTGGTGCCGTTCGGCGAGTACATGCCCCTGCGCCGGCTGCTGCCGTTCAAGAAGTTCACCGCCGGGATGAAGGATTTTTCGCGCGGCGCGGCGCGGCCGCTGCTCGGCGTCGGCGGGCTGAAGGCGTTTCCCCTTATTTGCTACGAGATTATTTTTCCGGGACTGCGCGTGCCGGCGGAGGCGGACTTCATCCTCAACATTTCGAACGACGCCTGGTTCGCGTGGAGCGGCCGCGTCCAGCACATGGAGATCGCGCGGTTCCGCGCGGTGGAGGAAGGCGTGCCGGTCGTGCGCGTCGCGAATTCTGGAATTTCCGCGGTAATCGGCCCGACCGGACTATCCGTACGGGCTGCTGCTGCCAGCGGGCTGTCGGAACGCGGAGCAATCGACGCCTACCTGCCCGCACGGGCCGGCCGCACGCTTTTCTCCTATACCGGGAACTGGCTGTTCGTTCTGGCGATGGCCTTGATTCTGCTGCTGGCGTTCATGAGAAGGCCCCAACGGTAGGCTATCCGTTGTTGTACATCTTTTCCTGGGCTTCGTGCTCTTCCTGAGCCTCGACGGACATGGTGGCGGTTGGCTTGGCCTCCAGTCTTTTCAGGCCTATGGGCCCGCCGTTTATCTCGCAATAGCCGAAGCTACCGTCCTCGATGCGCGACAGGGCTTCGTCGATTTTGGTGATCAGCTTCCTTTCTCGTTCGCGCGTCCTCAGCTCCAGCTGCTTTATCGCCTCGTCGTTGGCGCGGTCGACCTCGTCGCCGGCAGTGCCGTAGGTATCGGCAGTTTCCTCGACTATCGAGGCGAGCGTATCCTCGGATTCGCGCAATAAATCCTCTTTCCACTTCAGCAGCTTCTGGCGGAAGTATTCCAGCTGCAGCGGATTCATGTATTCCTCCTTCTCGGAGGGCTTGTATCCCTTCGGGAGCTCTATCGGCTTTTTTGCCGCTGGTCTTCTGAGCATATGCGTTTCCTTTCGCAAGTTTTGACGTTTGAGCGATTCTATATATGTCCGTTTATAAAATCAACCAAAGTTTTTTTGGACATGGCGCCGCTGTGCCGCGCCACTATCCCGCCGTCCCGGAACATGATTATCGTCGGAATGCTGGTGATGTCGTAGCGCGCCGGCGTCTGGCTGCCGTCCAGGACCTCGAATTTGAAAAAGCCCAGCCTGCCGTCCATTTCGCCGGAAACTTCCTCGACCGTGGGCAGGAACATCCGGCACGGGCCGCACCATTTCGCCCAGAAATCCACCAGGCACGTACCCTTCGCCTTCAGGACGAGCTCGTCGAAATTCGAATCGCTTGCAATTGTCAAAGCCATATTTTTTCCCCTTGTTATATCATCAATCTAGTAATATTATTAGTATAAATCCATGCAAAAAGCAATAGGTATTAAATGAAGGATGCCAAGAAACTTTTTCCTATATTCGCCAATAATCCGGGCTTGGTCTACCTAGACAGCGGCGCATCCGCCCAGAAGCCGTCGGCCGTTATCGACGGGATGCGCGACGTTATGGAGAACAGCTATGCGAACATCCACCGCGGCCTTTACGGGATGTCGCTTGCGGCAAGCGAGCTGTACGACGAGGCGAGGGCCAAAGCAGCGGCGTTCATAGGCGCGCCGTCGCCGCGCGAAATCGTGTTCACGAAGGGCACGACGGAGGCGGTGAACCTCGTTGCCCATTCGTTCGGGCGCAGCCTTGCAAAGGGAGATGCGGTAATCGTTTCCGAGGCGGAGCACCATTCGAACCTGCTCCCCTGGATGAGGATACGGGACGAGGCCGGCATAGAGCTGCGCTTCATGCCGCTTCTGCCGGACGGGGAGTTCGACTATGAATGGCTGTCCAAGAATCTCGGAGGCGCGAAGCTGGTCGCGGTGACGGGGCAGTCGAACGTCATCGGCGTGCCGACGGATGTCGGGCTCGTATGCAGGCTGGCGCACAAGGCTGGGGCAAGGGTGTTCGTGGACGCGGCGCAGATGGCCGTGCATTCTCCGCTGGATGTCGCGGCGGCGGACGCCGACTTTCTCGCCTTTTCCGGGCACAAGATTTACGGGCCGACCGGGATAGGCGTCCTGTACGGGAAGCTCGACCTGCTCCGCGAGATGCCGCCGTACCAGCTTGGCGGGGACATGGTGGACAGGGTCGGCATCGAGAAGGCCGTCTGGCGCGGCGTTCCGGAAAAATTCGAGGCGGGCACCCCGCCGATAGTAGAGGCGGCCGGACTGGGGCTGGCCTTCGATTTCATAAATGAGTTCGGAATGGAGAAAATCGAGCGCGAGAGCCTGGAGCTGACCATGTATGCGGCCGGGAAATTGCGCGGCATCGGCGGACTGAGAATCCTTTCCGGCGCGCGCGCAAACGGAATCGTCACGTTCGTCGCCGACGGCGCGTCCTCGTTCGACATCGGCACCCTGCTGGGCGAGAAGAACGTATGCGTGCGCGTGGGCAGGCATTGCGCGGAGCCCCTGCATTCGCGGCTGGGGGTCACGGACAGCGTCCGCGCCTCGTTCGGGATTTACAACGACGCCGAGGATGTCGACAAGTTCGTCGGGGCGCTTGAAAAAGTATTGGCGATGCTGAGGTAGCTATGGCCGGAAACCTTGGCGACAGAATAGTTTTCGACGGCGCGGTGGAGGAGCTGCCGCAGGTGACCGCGCGCGCGGGAAAGCCTCTCGCACCTAGCGCAAAGCCGGCGGAGGAGGCCGACGTCATCGACGCGATAAAGCTGGTATTCGATCCGGAGGTCGGGGTCGACGTCTACAACCTCGGCCTGATCTACAGGATATCGATCGCGGAAAACGGCGATGCCGGCATCGACATGACCCTGACTTCGCCGACATGCCCCATGGCGGAGGAAATGCCGCAGCAGGTCGCCGACACGGTCGCGGACCTCGAGGGCATCGGCGAGGTTGAGGTGAAGCTTGTCTGGGAGCCGGCGTGGGACCTTTCCAAAATGTCCGAGGAGGCGAAGTTCCAGATGGACATAGGCGATCTGGATTTCTGAATCCATCCAATCATATATGCCGGCCGGCAGGGGCGTTCTATGACAGTACTTCCTTTATTATCATGTACACCTTGCCGACGTCGGTGGAGGTGATGGTCGAAAGCAGGATTTCGCTTTTGTCGGTCGCGCGCGCCTTCAGCATGAGGCTGTCGAATTCGCCGACGAAAGTCCTTACATAGTTCCTGAATCCGGAATTGGATTTGGCCAGCTCGCGTATCGAGGCGGTCTGCTTCTTCGTAAGCGCGGAGGACAGGTATTTCGAAAACACGCCGCGGTGGCCGGCGTTGTACTTGTTCCATAAATCCTGGTTTATGTCGGGCGTAAGAATCTGCGCGAGATCGATGGAAAGCGAATTCAGTTTCTCTATCACGTAGCCGGTCTGGTTCAGGAACTCCTCGGTCGCGATTGTCGCGGGCGCGGAAACATCCTTCACGCCGCCGATGTTTTCCATAATCCCGGCGACTTTTTTCGACGCGGCCTCGGAAAGCGCGAGCATGTCACGGTACTGCCGGTTGAAGGCGTCGATAGTGCCCTGCGCCTCGGAGGCGAGCTTGCTTGCGTACGAGGCGACGTTGGTCATCGCCTTCGTGCCGGAGGCGGAGACGAATTCTATCTCGGAGGCCTTCTTGGAGGCAAAATCTGTGAAGTAGGCGGCGACCTTGTTCAGGTTTTCGACCAGCTCGGCACGCTTCGCGCCGGCGTTTTTGACCGCATCCTCGATCTGCGACATGCTTTTTTCAAGGCTGGCGCCGACCGAACCCATGTTTGAGGCCAGCTCCGGCATTATCCCGCGCGCCTTCACTATTTCGGCGGATACCCCGGCCACCAGATCGCGCGCAGATTTCGTCGCGGTTTCAAGGCCGAAGGTCTGCTCCTTCAGCGCGGCGACAAGCGCGGCGATTTCGGAATTGGCGCGCGCGACCTCGGAGGAAAAGGCCGCGGAGAATTCCTTGAAGCTCGCCGACTGCGCGCCGGCGCTTTCCAGGTGGTCGGCTATTATCTTCGAGGCGGAAGTCGTGCGCGCGACGATATTCTCGTTCATGTCCCTGAACCGGCCGTCGATTTTGTCCGCCAGGCCGAGCAAGCCGTTTATCGTGCCCGATATGCGGCCGTTCATAGCGTCGATTTTCGCGAATAGTCCCTCTGCGATTTCGGCGAGCTTCTCCCCCTGCTTTTCTATCGACACCTCGCCGAGGCGCGTCTGCGCCGAAACGCTGTTCACGACGGCCTCCAGATCCTCCACCTGCGACTTCAGCGTCGCCTTTATCTCGGATGCGAACTTCATGGCCGCACCGGCCTGCGCGCCCAAATTCCTGCTGCTGTCCGCCATCAGTGAGTTTATCTCTCCTATCGCGTCCTTTATGTTCGAGGTGGTCGCGACGATTTCACCGGCCGACGAGCGTATGCTGCCGGTCGTCTTTTCGGTAACCTCCCTTACGTCGGAAACGGATTTGATGAAGCCGTCCTTTTCCGCGGATATCTTCGAGGCCAGCTCGGCGACAAGCGCGGCGATTTCGCGCGACGCGCCGAACAGCCCGGCCTTTTCGCTGCCGAATTCGCCGGCGATTTCCCTGAAGCGCCCGACCTCCCGCGCAACCTTGTCCGCCTCACGCCCGATCTTTTCGAGAGCGAGTTCGGACATCTTCCGGTTGTCGTCGGATATCGCGCCCGCGCTTTCGACGGCCTTGCTTATGCGGCCGGTGGCATCCGCTATCTTTTCGGCCGAGATGTTGGATTT
>JAISNH010000066.1 GCA_031276335.1 Rickettsiales bacterium | reverse complement strand
CTTATGCTGGCGGCGATGCCGGGATCCGGATATTCGGACTGGATATACCTGGGCATGATAGTGTTCGCAATCGCCGGCCTGCTGTCGAACAGGAAGTGGGGCCCGTTCGTCGCAAGCGTGGTTTTCGCCGCGATAATAGCCGCGCTAGACTTGCTTGTCACAACCCAGACGGCGCCGGCCGCGGCCTACGTGTTCCTGCACACGATATTGCTGCCCCTTGCCGTAACCCTGCTGTATTCGAAAAGATAGCAAGGCGGCGGACGAGAATTTCCCCGCAACCGCGGGGATTTTCCATACATGCCGATCCATAGACACAACATCCGCAGCGTCAAAAATATCTTGATTTTCCGCTTGCCACAAGCGGCCATATCGTATAGTCTTTCCGTATGTCTAATCGGAGAGGAAATCGTTCCGGGAATATGCCCGCAAGGCTTGCATTCGCGCTTGCTGCCTGCCTGTTCCTGATGCTTGCCGCGCCCGTGCGCGCCGACCTGCCGAACGTGCTTTACAGCAGCGACATCGGAAACTATAAGAAGATTTTCGAACTTCAGACTGCAGGCAAAATCAGGGACGCGGACAAGATTATCAAGGAAATAAAGAACGACGTGCTTATGGGCTATGTGCTGCACCAGCGATTCATGGGCCCGCACTACGCCACCAAATTTCCCGAGATAAAAGACTGGCTGATCAAGTACTCCGACATGCCGAATGCCGGCGGCATATACAAGCTGGGACTGAAAAAGGGCGCGAGAAAAGAGCTCCGCAAGCCAAAAAGGGAAGCCCACCGCACGCAATACTTCAACGACGAATTCAGCAACTCGTACCAGATGATACAGAGCTCGTATTCCCACCTTGCCAAAAAGGAGCGGAACGAAGTCCTTTACATGATAAAAATCTTCAACCGGCGCCTGCGGCGGGGGTACACGAAAAACGCGCGCCAGATACTTGAAAACCCGCACAGCAAGAAATACATGACGAAGGGCGACTATGCCCGGATGCAGGCGTTCCTGGCGTTCGCCTATTTCCTCCGCGGCGAGGACGACATGGCGATACTGTGGGCGGACGAACCCATGCGCGAAATGAACTTCTACCTTGCGAACTGGGCGCTGGGGCTCGTCTATTGGCGCCAAGGCGATTACGCGAAGGCGCGCGATCATTTCAAGAACGTCGCCTTCACGCGGCAGATTCCGCCGGACGTGGTTTCCGCGGGCGCGTACTGGGCATGGCGCGCGAATGAACGGATAGAAGACGACGAGATGAAGGACGACGGCGAAATATTCCTCTATACCGCGGCGAATTTTCCCAAGACGTTCTACGGGATACTCGCGAACAAGAAGCTGGGCAAGACGATGGACATAGCGTGGGACGAGCCTCAGCTGACGCTGCAGAATTCCCGCGACATAGCCTCGTGGCAAGGCGGGATACGCGCGCTCGCCCTCATCCAGCTGGGCATGAGGAACGAGGCTGCGTCCGAGCTACGCTTCCTTATCGACACGGAGGGCGCGGACGCCTCCAGCGACCTTATCAGCGCCGTGCTGGCCGTCGCGGAAATCGCGAACATGCCCCAGGTATCCATCAACGTGGCTAACTACGTGCAGAAATATTCGGAGAGCACCACCTTCGCCTCGCCGCACTATCCGATACTCGACATCGATCCGGAGGACGGGTGGCGGGTGGACAAGGCCCTTATCAATGCCCTGATCAGGCAGGAAAGCCGGTTCAACCCGAAGGCGAAGTCCGGCAGCGGCGCACGCGGCCTTATGCAGATAATGCCATCAACCGCATCGTTCATAATGCGCGACTCCAGCTTCCGGAAAAAGCAGGTGCAGAAGCTGTTCAACGAGGAGATGAACCTGAAAATCGGGCAGATGTACATCGAATACCTGCTGGCGCAGCCGGAAATCGACGGCAACCTGTTCCGCTTCCTGGTTGCCTACAACGCCGGGCCGGGCAACCTGAAGCGGCAGGAAAAGCAGATGACCAACCCGGGCAACGACCCCCTGTTCTTCATCGAGGCCGTAAGCTTGAAGGAAACGCGAATCTACATCAAGCGCGTGATGGCGAATTTCTGGATATACCGCAACCGGCTGAGGCAGTCCTCCGAGAGCCTTGACTCGCTCGTCGAGAACGAATGGCCGATATACGTCAGCAAGGGCGACATACAGGCCGCGCGCTACACCCCGCAGGAAATGAAATACCTGGAGGATCTGCTCGAGAAGCAGCGCGAACAAATCTACGGCACGGGATCGGACGAGGCGCCGGCGGATGAGGACGAAGCCGAAAAAAGCGCGGGCGCGGACGAAACACTGGAAGAGGAAAACGATGCGGGCGTGTGAACAAGGGGAAACAAAAATGAGCGGCAAAAAAATCTCGTTCGACATCGAGCGGAAGTTCATGCGGAGCGCCGGCGACATCGTGCTGGGCATAGACGAGGCGGGACGCGGGTGCCTTGCGGGCCCGGTCGCGGCTGCGTGCGCATGGATAAATCAGGCGAAGTTTCCGCCCGCGCTGCTCTCCCTCATCGATGATTCGAAAAAACTGCCGGAGGAACGGAGGGAGGCTATTTTCGAGGCCGTAAGCGGATTGCCGCCGGATGTCTGCATGTACGATTTCGCAACCCTAAGTGCCCGGAAAATCGACGAGATGAACATACTGCAGGCGAGTCTGCTCGCGATGAAGACGGCGCATGGCAAGCTGATCTCCCGGCTGCCGCGGCGGCCGGTCATGACGCTTGTCGACGGCAACCGCGCGCCCGACATCGCGCCTGCGGCAACGCTGG
Organism: Rickettsiales bacterium; assembly: GCA_031276335.1. Taxonomy (GTDB): domain Bacteria; phylum Pseudomonadota; class Alphaproteobacteria; order Rs-D84; family CACZYB01; genus JAISNH01. The sequence goes on along the minus strand of JAISNH010000066.1, from coordinate 9,525 downwards.
TAAAAGGCGACGCGCGGTCGTACTCTGTCGCGCTTGCCTCGATTATCGCGAAGGTGACGAAGGATCGCGCGCTTTCCGAAATCGGCGAAAAATTCCCAGAGTTCGGATTCCGGCAAAACAAAGGATACGGCACGGCGGCGCACCTGGCCGCGCTTGAAAAATACGGCCCATGCCCCGAACACCGCATGACCTATACTCCGGTGAGAGAGCGGGCAAAATAAATATCCCGGGCGAACCCAGGATACTTATCTATGACCGCCCTTTCCTTTCCTGGGTGGAGGACATGCAGGCCTTGCGCCATAGAAATTCACTGTACATGGCGACCTTCTCTTTAACCTTTTTCTCGACGCATTCCAAACTTTTCAGCCGAAGCTTTGATATCCACCACCGTATGCTGGCCTCTTTAATCCTGCGGTAAGCGGAGGCCTCATCCTTGCTAAGCGCCCTGTCGCTTATCACTTTTTCGTTCGATGGAAATATAGGCAACCCGTCATCGACGGAAAGTATTGTCATTCCGCGCCTTGCAAACTCGCCAAGGGCCTGCTTCTTCGCCTCTTCCTCGACAATACGCAATCCGCCAATGCTAAGATATTCAAACCTTCCGACGATGCCAGCTATTATTTCCTGTTTGCTTCTCGTTATTTCTTTAATACGTTTCATTTTATTCACCCTTTGTTTCAAGTTTTTTTATTCGTATGCGGCACCGTCCGCCCGGGCGACGGCCGCGAAAAATCCAGCAATAGATTGAAAATCAAGATTACGCGCGCTAGGCGCGATGCAGGCGGGAAAGTACCAGACGGTAACCCTTGTACGGCTCGTCGTTCAGAAACCTGGCGACGCGGGTGACGGTCGTGACGCTCGCGCCAAGCCTGTCGGCGACAGCCTTCTGCGACATTGAGCCGCCGGACAGGAGCTGCGCGATGCTCCACCGCTCATTCAAAGCCTTCATCTCCGCAGGAGTGCAAAGATCCCTCAGGAAGTTCCCGAACTCCTTTTCGTTCCGAATGCTCGCAAACGCTTCGTACAGACTCAACATTTCATCACCAATTCATTCAACATAGCGTTATGTTAGTATAGTAGTATGATAATGTCAAGAGAAACCGCGCCGCATATCCAACGGCGCCGCGCATCCGGTTCCGACGAATCAGAAATCGAAATTCCAAAGCCCCTGATGACCGGGAATTTTACAAGGCTTTTTCAAGACCTTCATATCGGAAAGCCGCCAGGCATACCTGCCGGCGCGCCAATCCCCGAAGTCGATTTCGGTTCCGTCCTGCGATTTGATAAAATCCCCGGTCATCAAAATGCAATCTTCAAGCCTGCAAACGGCCACTATTTCGCCGAAGGACATATCTGCAATGCCGTATTTTTCAGCAAGCTCCCGGCATTCCCGCGACAGCGGCCTTACCGAAGAATGGATCGCCAGCAATCCGCGGTAGTTTGTCCGCCAATGCCTCGTCTCGAATTTTTTCAACCCCAATTTTATGGCTTCCGCATAAGGCTGCCACAAGGTCAGCGCTTTCATAAAAACCTCCTTTATCATCCAACTTCCATCAACTCGCTCGTTTCAAGCCACAGTATCGCCGAGCGGATTTTCTTGTCCGGATATATTTGCGAAACCGCGTCCCTGTATGCGGCAAGCTGGAGCTTGTATTTTTCCGGGATTCCGCTTGCGTCCCGTGGCGAGCGGGCATCGCTTTTATAATCGACAATCCATATTTCATCGCCCTTGAACACCAGCCGGTCGATACGGAGATTCTTATATCCGTCCGCGCCGCCCACCTCCAGCTCGACCTCGGAAAGCGCACGGTTGTCGAACATGAAATCGAACGCAGGGTTTTCAAAAACCCCCTCGATCGCCGCTATGATTTTTTCAGTGCCGACGATTTGCGTTTTTTCCAGATAGTCGCGCGCGGCATTCCTGTAGCCGCCCTTCCTCAACGGCGCAAGCCGATCGAGAAGCATGTGGAGGAGAGTGCCGCTTGCAAGCGGAGCGCTTTTCCTTGAATCGTCAAGAGGCGACAGGGCGCCGGCATTCCTCCTTATAACATTTCCGGGATTTGCCACCGGCCGTAGGAAAAATTCGGGAATGTCGATCGGGGCCTCCGCCGCCGTGGATTCAGGAACGACGCCCGCCGACGCGGTTTCCTTCACGCCGATGAGCAGCACCTCGCCGTCGATATATTCCGCGCCCTTCGCGCACAGGATTTCGTCGCGTACCTTCCGCGCCCCGGCGGATTCCATGGCGTCCTTTATGCAGGAGTACCAGCTTTTCCCATGCTCGCCGCGCGCGTCCTCCCACCCGCATACGTACAGGCGGTCGCGGGCGCGCGTCATCGCGACGTACAAAAGGCGGTAGAATTCCTCCAGCCCCGCCCTTTTCTCCTCCTCGTATATGCGCGCGAAATTTCCGTTCACGGACTGGAATTCCGAATCGCGGTAAAGCGGCAGGCCGTCCGACCACAAAATCCTGTCCTTCAAATCCGCGTCGTTCAGGTTCGTGTCGAACAGGAAGACGATCGGCGCCTCCAGCCCCTTCGCGCTGTGCACGGTCTGTATGCGCACGACGTTGTTCGCGCTTTCCATGTCGCGCTTCACCTCGATCGGGGAGGAAGCGAACCATTTCAGGAAATCGAGGAGCGACTTTCCCATACGCGCACGGTCGTAGTCGAGCGTCTTTCTTACGAATTCGTCCAGGACGTCGTCGATTTGCAAACCCAGCCGCGAAATAAATTTCCCGCGCCCGCCATCGACGTTCAGGACATGGTTGAAGAACACGAACGGCGTCTTCACGCGGCCGAGCTCGACGAGCTTCCGCAGGCTGCGCCCGACGGCGGCATATCTTCCATCCGCGAGAATGCGCTCGAAAACCGTGGCGCTCCCGCGATCGTGGCAAAGCTCGAACAAATCGTCGTCGGAAAGCCCGTAAAGCGGCGACTTCAACGCCTCGCACAGGCTCAGATCGTCGCCGGGAGATACCACGAACTTCAAAAGTGACATCAAATCCTCGACCGCTATATTCTCGCTCAAATACAGCTTGTCCTCGCCGGAAAGCGGTATATTCTGCTCCGCCATTTTGCCGGCGAGGTATTCCGCGCTTGACCGCTTCTCGACCAGGATCATTATGTCGCGCGGCTCGACCCGGCGGGCGCCGCCCATGCCGTCGGAAAGGAAATCGTCCGAAAGGATGCGGCGGATTTTCTTCGCCACTATGTCGGACAGGTCGATTTTCGGATTTCTGACCTCGACGACCTCGACCGGCGGCTTGAAAAACGCATCCTCGGGCGCGGCGTAGGATTTCACGAGCGGCAGGAGCTCCACGTATCCCTCGGAATCCATGCGGTGCGGTATGTGCTCCACCTCCTCGGACGGCAGCAGGATACCCGAGGTCTTCCGGCCGTTCGCAATCACGGAATCAACGAGCGCTAGGATGTTTTTCGCCGAGCGGAAGGAGCGGGAGAGCGCGAGCTCCCTAAATATGAAGCCGCCGCGCTCTACCCTGTCCCGGAACAACGACTTGTATTTTTCGAACAGTCCCACGTCTGCGCCCTGGAAGCTGAAAATAGACTGCTTCCTGTCGCCGACGGAAAAGACGCTTTTCATCTCGCGCTCGCCGCGCGCGGTCGTGAAGAATTGCTCGGTCAGCACCTCGATGATGCTCCATTGGCGCGGGGAGGTGTCCTGCGCCTCGTCGATAAGGACGTGCGATATGCCGCCGTCCATCTTGTAAAGAATCCATTCTGAAACGTTCGGGCGGCGGAACAGCCGCTCCACCGTTTCGATTAGGTCGGAGAAATCCATGACGCCGTCCCTCGCCTTCAGCTCGCCGTATATGCCGACGAGCGAGGCCGCAATGCGGACGACGGCGAGGCTCATGTTGTAAATGCGGGAAGAACGGACGAATTCGACCGCAGCCCTTATCCGTTCCGCCTCCTCGTCCAGGCGCGCCGCCAGTTCCGGGCGGGACTTTCTGATTTCGGCGGAAACGAAAGCCTTCCGCACGCCGCCGGATTTCGCAAGGAAGACGTTTATATAATTTTCGAATGCGGCGAGCCTTTCGTCTTCCGACGGCAGCGCGAGGAAGGAAGACAAGGCATTGAAGTTTGCCCGCATGGCAACTCCCTTCGCCCCGGCCAGCGCGTCCAGAAACTCCGCCATGACATCAGCCGGAATTTTCGAAACCACGCCGCGCATGTACAGATTTCCGTCGCGGACGAAATCGTCGACGACCGGCGCGTCCGCGAATATCTTTTTCCCCAGCGCGGCGGCAACGGCATCGACGGTATGGTATTCCTCAATCAGCCCGGCGAATTTTTCCCGGCCACCGACAATCGCGCGGATAAGGGAGTCGAATTCGGCCGCGCCCATGCCGCCGGTCAAGGTGTCGAAGCTAGCCAGCAGCTCGGCGTCCGCCGCCGTCTTTTCACCGCGGATTTTCGCAATCAGCCTTTTGTACGCCTCCTTCAGCAGCAAATCGACGGCGTGCGTGTCGGCGACCTCGAAGTGCGGGGAAATCCCGGCTTCCAGCGGAAAGCGCTTCAGGACGGATTGGCAGAAGGCGTGGATTGTGTAAATTTTCAGCGGCACCGGGCTGTCGACAAGCTTCGAGAACAGCTTTCGCGCGGGCGGAACCAGCTTCGCCAGCCCGGCCGCATCCGGCCTGTCCTCATCGGAAAACAGATTCAAAAGCTCGGCCTTCAGCGCCTCGTCCCCGATCGTCGCCCACGATTTAGCGCGCGCGAAAATGCGGTCCTGCATTTCGACCGCGCCGGCGTTCGTGTAGGTAAGGCAAAGGATTTTGTGCGGCTCGACCCCGCTTAGGAACAGGCGCAGCAGGCGCGCGACAAGGACGGTCGTCTTGCCTGTGCCGGCCGAGGCCGAAACCCAAATAGAATAGTCGGGACGGGCGGCGGTCTTCTGATTTGCAATCGAGCTATCGGGCATGCTTTTTTTCTACGCCGATCCATTCGGCCAGCAGCCTGTCGCGATCCATTTCCAAATCGATCGTCACGCGGCCGATTTTTTTAAGCAGGCGGTCCTGCGCGCGGCCGAATTCAGCCGGGTAAATTTCCTTCTCCTTTTCCCTCCGCATAAGGCTGTCCAGCTCGCTCATCATCGGCAGCAGCCCCCGCCTCCATTTTTCAACCAGATACTCGCCCTTCCGGCGCAACAGCAGTTCCTCCAGATATCGCCCGTCGGCAGCCTTGTAATAATTCTTCCGCGGGCGCGACGGATTGCCGTCACCAAGCGGCGGCGAATTACTTTTTTCCCATATCTTTCCAAGCCCTATGGCAAACTCCGCCTTCTTGGCCGGCACTCCCTTCATCCGCAGCTTCAGGTACATGGGGCGGAGGCTGTCGTACCACAGGAAATAGGGAAGCCCGGCGGATATACCGTCCATGATTTTCCCAAGCTTTTTGATTCCGGCCTGAAAAACTTCCTTTTTATTTCCGCCGCGCGCGGACTTTATTCCCTTTTCAATTCCACCAGCCATAACGTTCCTCCAAGATGTCAAAACCAATGATTTTATTATAGCACAGGTTTTCAAAACATGGTATAATATTTTCCAGGAAAAAGCCGGGGCATCGACATGGGAAATAATATGAAAAATGCGAAATACTTCAGGGAACAGATGCTGTTCCATCTGGCAGATACGCTTAAAAAACCCCGGAAATCCGCGAGTCCGAAGGATTGGTACGCGGCATTCGCGATGACGCTGAACGAGCTTATGGCGAATATGGCCGACGACACGGAGGCGAAAATCCTGAACGGGAAAAACGCGTTCGCATGCTACCTGTCCATGGAATATCTTCTCGGGCGGCTGGCCAAGCAAACGCTCCTGAACGCTGGCATAGAGGAAACGTTTAGGAAAGCATTCAAAAGCCTGGGGCTCGACATGGACAAAATCGTCGGGCTGGACGTTTCGACGCAGCTGGGCAACGGAGGGCTCGGGCGGCTGGCCGCGTGCTTTTTCGACAGCCTTGCGACGATGAAGATGCCGGCGTTCGGGTACGGCCTGTTCTATCGATGCGGAATATACCGGCAGGAAATCGTGCGGGGGCGACAGGTGGAAAAACCCGACCTATGGCAGGGGCCGCACAACGCCGCGATCCGGCGCCGCGCTGACATCGCCTACGACGTGAAATTCGGCGGACGGCTTGATCATGAGGACGACATCGAGAAAATGCGGTGGCGCGAAGGCGAGAACGTGTGCGCGGCGGCGGCGGACGCCATGCTTGCCGGATACGGGGGCGGGGCGACGCTGACTCTGCGCCTGTGGGAGGCGGAACGCGTCGACAGGGGCGCGCCCGACATATGGAAGCCGATAAGGAACATCACCGACTTCCTGTACCCGCCGGATACGACGGCGGAGGGAAAACGCCTGCGCCTTAGGCAGGAACAGGTGCTGGTGTCCGCATCGATGCAGGACATGTTCGCGCGGTTCCGGAAAACCGGCATTGCCCCGAGCAAGATCGAAAAGTACGTCCATGTGCAGCTGAACGACACGCATCCCGCGCTGGCAATCCCGGAAATAATCCGCATCCTAATGCAGGACTATCATTTCGGATACGAGGCCGCGTACAAGAAGACGTACAAAATCTGCGCGTACACGAACCACACCCTTATGGCGGAGGCATTGGAAAAAATCGGCATAGGGCTGTTCCGGCGCGAACTTCCGTACCATTTCGCGATCATCGAGCGCATAAACCGCGACTTTCTGGCAGCGGCGGCGCGGAAAACCAGCTATCCGAAGCTCCGCGAGATCGAAATCGTAGACTACCGCGGCGGGCATGTGCATACCGGGCGCCTGTGCATCGCGGCGACGCACAAGGTCAACGGGGTGGCGGCGCTCCATTCGAAGCTGCTCCGGAAAAAGGAATTTCCCCTGTTCGCGAAGCTGTTCCCCGGAAAATTCATCAACGAAACGAACGGCATCACGCAGCGAAGATGGCTGCTGCAGGCCAATCCCGCGCTGGCCGCACTCATCACCAGCGCAATCGGGGACGGATGGATACGCGATCTGGGGCGGCTGAGGCGGCTACTCAAATACCGCGACGACGACGATTTCCTAAACCTGCTGTCGAAGATAAGGGAGGAGAATAAGAAATCGCTGTTCGACTGGCTGTCGCGCGAAACGGGCATGAAGCTGGATTCCGGATTCATGCTGGACGCGCAGGTGAAGCGTATCCACGAATACAAGCGGCAGCTGCTGAACATCCTGCAGGTAATCCACCGCTACAACCTCATATGCGACGGGAAGACGGAGGGATTGTGGCCGAAAGTATGTCTGTTCGCGGGAAAGGCGCCGCCGACGTACGAAACCGCGAAGGACATACTGTCGCTGATCATCGACGTGGCGAACGTCGTGAATGGCGACAGGCGCTGCCGCGGCTGGCTCCGCGTGGTGTTCGTGCCGAACTACAACATCGACATCGCGGAAAAAATCGCGCGCGCCGCCGACGTGTCGGAGCAGATTTCGACCGCGGGCAAGGAAGCCTCCGGCACCGGCAACATGAAATTCGCCCTGAACGGCGCAATCACAATCGGGACTATGGACGGCGCGAACGTGGAAATCGCAGACGCGGTCGGGTCGAAAAATATCGTGACCTTCGGGCTTTCCGCGCGCCAAGCGTACCGCATGAGGGAAAAGAGATACGACATGCGGCAATGGCTTGGCCGCTCCCCTGAAATGCGGCGCATAATAGCGCAGCTGCGCGGCGGATTTTTCTCCTGCGGGGACAGGTCGAGGCACAGGCTAACGCTGGACGCACTGTTCGGCGACAACGACCAGTACATGATTTTGCCCGATTTCGCGCCCTATCTGGCGGCGCAGGCGAAAATAGACGCAATGTACGCGGACAGGAGGGCATGGGCGCAAAAGTCGCTTTCCAACATCGCGATGTCCGGATTTTTTTCCAGCGACCGCGCGATACGCGGATACGCGCGGGATATTTGGAAAATAAAGGAAATCAAGGAATGACGGACAAGCAGGACACGATATTCGCGCTAAGCTCGGCCTATGGAAAGGCCGGGGTGTCCGTATTCCGAATCTCGGGGCCGCGCGCGATGCATATTCTGGAGCGCATGAGCGGGGCAAAAAAAATAATCTCCCACAAAATGTTCCTGGCAAATCTGCGCCATCCGAAAACCGGCGAGCTTATCGACAGAGCGATGGCCGCGTTCATGAAGGCCCCGAAATCGTACACCGGCGAGGATACGGCCGAGCTGTTCACGCACGGCAGCGTCGCGGTCACGGACGCCCTTTACGGCGCGCTGGCCTCGTTCAAGGACGCGCGGCTGGCGGAACCCGGCGAATTCACGAAGCGCGCCTTCCTGAACGGAAAACTGGACCTTACGCAAGTCGAAGCGGTCGCGGATCTGATAGAGGCGCAGACGGAGAGCCAGCGGCGGCTGGCCCTTTCGACCGCCGACGGAAAGCTGGCGAATCTGTATGGCAAATGGCGCGCGGAGTTGGTGAAGATACTGTCGCACACCGAAGCGGCGATCGATTTTTCGGACGACGAAATGCCGGAAAACATAGCCGCCGACACCGCCCGGCAAACCAAGAGCCTGATCTCCGAAATGCAGGCTCACATCGCCACGGCGGCGTCGGCGCGGATGATAAGGGGCGGCATAAACGTCGCGATAATCGGACGCCCGAACGCCGGAAAATCTTCGCTGTTCAACAAAATAATCGGGGAGGCGCGCGCGATAGTTTCCTCCGCGCCGGGCACCACGCGCGACGTGATAGAGGCCTCGCTCGACGTCATGGGATTCAAAACCAACCTGTTCGACACGGCGGGGCTGAATGAAAAAAGCGACGACCCGATCGAAAAAAAAGGAATGAAAAAAGCGCGGGAAAAGGCCGAAAGCGCCGACCTGCGGATACTGATTTCCGACAGGCCGTCCGAACTGGCGAAGCATCGGGCGGATGCGGACACGATAATCGTGCTGAACAAAATCGACAGGAAAAAATCAGCGGAAATTCCGGCCGGCATCATCGCGATTTCGGTAAAGACGGGCGAGAATTTCGAAAAATTCCGCGCGGCGTTCGAGGACGCGATACGGAAAAAAATGTCGGTTCCGAACGATATGAGCCTGACGCGGCAGCGCTACAAAAACGCGCTTGCAGAGTGCGTTGAGAATCTGGAACGGTCGCTGTCCGCGCCGTCGGCCGACCTGAAGGCGGAGCATGTGCGCGAGGCGGCGAACGCAATCGCCTCGATTACCGGCGAGGTGTATTTTTCCGAGCTCCTCGACGAAATATTCTCGCATTTCTGCCTGGGAAAATGAAAAATGCCCGCAATTTCGGGAGCGGTGAGGAACCCGAGCGAATAAAATCTTGGCGGGAGGTTTGCCATACCGGCAGGATGATATATTGTCATTATCTTAAATGATTTTAGGGAGGGATAATGATTTTGGGAGGGATGAAGAAGGTGATAACAAACTTCATCCCATAATATTCCCCATGGATCCCCGGGTTCCAGCAAGCTGGCCCCGGGGATGACGGGGGGTGAATTCCTA
>JAISNH010000015.1 GCA_031276335.1 Rickettsiales bacterium | reverse complement strand
CGGGGATGCGCGCGATTGTCCCGTCCGGCTCCAGCACGCTTATTTCCCGCAGGCCGTGCCGCTTTCCGACCTCGTAGTCGTTGAAGTCGTGCGCGGGCGTAATCTTCACCGCACCGGTGCCCTTGTCCATGTCCGCGTATTCGTCGGCGATAATCGGAATCCTGCGCCCGACGAGCGGCAGGATCACAAATTTTCCGACCAGCCCCTTATAGCGTCCGTCGCCCGGGTTCACCGCGACCGCGGCGTCGCCCAGCATGGTTTCGGGACGTGTCGTCGCGACCGTTATGAACGCGTCCCCGCCTTCGACCATATACCTGACATGCCACATGGAGCCCTGTTCCTCCGCCATATCGACCTCCAGGTCGGACACGGTGGTAAGCAGGCTCGGATCCCAGTTGACCAGCCGGGTATCCCTGTAAATCAGCCCGTCCTCGTACATCCTTATGAACGCGTGCTCGACCGCGCGCGAGAAGCCGGCGTCCATGGTGAAGGCCTCGCGCGACCAGTCGAGCGAGCAGCCGAGGCGGCGGAGCTGCTCGGTTATGCTGCCGGCGTAAAGCTCCTTCCACTCCCATGCCCTGGCGAGGAATTTCTCGCGTCCGATTTCCCGGCGCGACAGGCCTTCGCCCGCCAGCTGCCGTTCGACCAGCATCTGCACCGCGATGCTCGCGTGGTCGGTGCCGGGCAGCCACAGGACGTCCTTGCCCTTCATGCGATGGTAGCGGGCGGATATGTCCTGCCGCGTCATGGTAAAGGCATGACCGATGTGCAGGCTTCCCGTGACGTTCGGCGGCGGAATCATCAGCGCGAACGGGGGGCGGCCGGATTCCGGATCGGCCTTGAAATATCCGCCCCGCTCCCATTCCCCGTAAAGCTTTCTGTCGTGCTTCGGATTTTTCTCGTATGGCACCGCAACCTCCGTTTTTTGGGTTCAATGATAGTGTTCCCGAGCGTGCAAGTAAAGCGTTTTTTTAGGGCTTGCTTTGTTTCGGGACATGCTATAAATTCCTAAGCGGAGGTTTTCCATGACAAAAGTTTCCGCCGGATTCCAGTCCCGCTATTTTTGGAAAAAGGCCGGCGCGCTGCTTGCCGCGGCCATGGCCGTCGCGACGCTGTCCGTCGTTCCGGACTATGCCGTCGGGCTTTTCAATCCGGAGTACAGGGCGCATTTCCACCTGAACACGTTCCTTTACATATTCCTGCTCTCGGCCTGTCTCACCGCGGTCAAAAGCAGGCCGGCGTTCTATGCGCTTTCCGGCGCGTTATGGATTCTGGTTGCGGGCGGATTTTTCTACTGGCTCCATTTCGGGCGGTATTTCATGGCGTACGACTTCAACCTGCTGTGGCGTGAAAGCGGCGATGTCGCCCTCGCCGTCCTCGCAGATATCGCGCACTACTGGTTCGTGCTGCCGCTCGTGCTGGTTCCGGCGTGGGCGGGAGTCATGGCGCGGAAATACTTCGAGAAAAAAATGTTCCTTTCCAACTGGTTCCTGATCGCGTTTGCCTGCGCGCTGCTGTTCCAGGCGTGGGAGATAGGCCGCGTCCGCTACGAGAACATGCCGAATCCGACGCGGTACATGCTGTCGAATTCGCTTAAATCCGCGGTGCTGTTCATCATGGATTCGGCGCGCGACGGCGGCGCGGAGCCGGAATTCGAGCCGTACAAGATAGAAAAGGCCGCGTATCCCGGCAAGGCGACATTCATACTTTATATGGGCGAAAGCCTGAATCCGGACCACATGTCGGTTTTCGGGTACGGACGCCCGACCACGCCGAAGCTCGCGCGGCGAGCGGAAAGCGGGCGCCTGGTCATGCGCCGCGGGATAAGCTCGTCGGTCGTGACCGGAGTTTCCATGCAGATGTTCTTCAACCTGCAGGCCGAGCCGCAGAATTACAAGATGACCCTTGAAAAGGAAGCGAACCTGTTCCGGCTGGCGAAGGCGCAGGGCTTTTCCACCGCCTTCTATTCGCCCCAGAACAGCGAGGTCGTCTCAAATATCGGGCTGCCGTTCGTCGACCGCGTCCTTTACCGCGACATCGATAGGAAGGGTTTCGGCGGAAACGGCGACGAATACGCCTTCCGGTTGCTTCGGGAAACACCGCGCACGGGGCGCGACTTCCTCGTCGTGCAGATGCGGGCGGCGCATTATCCGTACGAGGGAGCGTACGCCAATTTTCCGGAGTACGACGTGTGGCGCGATGAATCCGTTTCGTATAAGATAAACACGTACGACAACGCCATGCTGTACGTGGACGACCTGCTCGACCGCGTGCTCGAATGGGCGGGCGGCATAGAAGGCAAGGTCTATGTCCTTATTACCTCCGACCACGGGCAGATGATGGGCGAGGACGGGCTGTGGGGGCATTCCTTCCTCGACCGGCGCGTCGCGGAGGTTCCGTTCATCCTGTGGACGAAGGGCGTGCCGGAGGAGGAGCTGCACGGAATCGACAAGACCCCGCGGCCGACCCACAACGAAATCGGGCGCTTCATCGCCCGCGCGTTCGGCGTGCGCGTTGAAAACCCGAACACGCCGGCGGACGAATTCTACATCAGCGGGCCAGATCTGGGCGGCAGGGCAGGGTTCCTTAAATACAGGAAAATGGGCGCGGAAATAATCCCGCTAGGCGGATAGTTGCCGGTTTTTCCTTGCAACTTCCGCTGCTTCAGTCTAACATTAGCCTTATATCGAACTATCAAAACGGAGGTGCGGCATGGCAGTTTCGGAAAATATTGAAGACAAAAAACGGCACCAGGGCAAGCTCGCCGCGGCGGGGCTGGTCTGCTTCGGGCTTTTGATGGCAGGATTCTTTCCCGGCTATTACTACTACAAGACGTATCGGATGAACAACAGCGTTACGGTGAAAGGCCTTGCCGAAATGGATGTGAAGGCCGACCTCGCGGTATGGGAGCTGAACCTGCGCACCGCGGGAAACGATTTCACCGCGACCCAGAAAACCATGAACCGGAACGTCGATCTGGTGCTCTCATTCCTCAAGGCCAGGGGTATTTCGGAGGATGAGATAAAAATCGACATAGTCAAAGTTTCCGACAAGAACGCGCAGAGCTATTACGGCGGCGACATGGATAAAAGGCTCCGCTATATCATATCGCAGAAGCTTACCGTGCGCTCCGGCCAGGTCGACGCGGTGGAGAAGGCCTCCAGCGACACGCGCGAGCTGTCCCTCAAGGGCGTCGGATTCGAGGAGTACGGCAACAACATCCGATATGTGTTCACCTCGTTTTCTAAAGTGAAGCCCAAGATGCTGGAGGAGGCGATAAAGAACGCGAAGTTCGCCGCCGACGAGTTCGCAAAGGCAAGCGGCGCGAAAATAGGTAATATCCGCAAGGCCTCCCAGGGCGTGTTTTCGATACGCGCGAAGGATTCCAGCGAGGGGAGCCATGCCGACCAGTATCAGGAAGAACAGTCCATAAACAAGAAGATACGCGTCGTTTCCACCGTCGAGTATTGGCTGGACTAGGGGCGCGCGCATGGACATAAAACTATACAACACCATGGGACGCGCGGTCGAAACCTTCAAGCCGCTTGTGGCGGGCGAGGTGCGGTTCTATTCATGCGGCCCCACCGTGTACCACTATGCGCACATCGGGAATCTCCGCACCTACGTGTCCAACGACATACTGAAACGCATGTTCATGGCCAACGGATACAAGGTCAGGCACGTGATGAACATAACCGACGTTGGTCACCTGACATCCGACTCGGATACCGGCGACGACAAGATGGAGAAAGGCTCGAAACGCACCGGCAAGTCCGTTTGGGACGTCGCGAAGTTCTATACCGACGCGTTCATGCGCGACATCGCCGACCTGAACATCATACCGCCTTCGGAAACCCCGCGCGCGACCGGTTATATCGCGGAGCAAATCGCTATGGTGAAGCGGCTGGAAGAGCTTGGCTACACGTATAAAATCGACGGCGACGGCATATATTACGACACTTCGAAATTCCCGGACTACGGCCGTCTTGGCGGGCAGAGCCTTGCCGAGCTGAAGGCTGGCGCGCGCGTCGACTGGGTGGAGGGGAAGCGCAACGTCGCCGACTTCGCCCTTTGGAAATTCTCGCCGCCGGAGGAGAAGCGCCAGATGGAGTGGGACAGCCCCTGGGGCGTCGGCTTTCCCGGCTGGCATATCGAATGCTCCGCCATGAGCCTGAAGCTTCTGGGCGATCGCATGGACATCCACACCGGCGGCGTCGACCACATAAAGGTGCACCACACCAACGAAATCGCGCAGACGGAGCCGGTCGTCGGGCACAAGTGGGTCAACTGCTGGCTGCACATGGAGCACCTGAACGACATGAGCGGCAAGATGAGCAAAAGCAACGGCCAATTCCTTACCCTTTCGGTGCTGAAGGAGCGGGGGTACGACCCTATGGCGTACCGCTATTACCTGCTTTTGGCCAGCTACCGCACGCAGATAAATTTTTCCTTCGAGCTTTTGGACGCGGCGAAGGCGGCCTATGAAAACCTCCTCAGGCGCGTTTCGGCGCTCCTCGAATACGACCGGCTGCCGGACGATTCCGCAGTCGACGGAGAGCTCGCCGCTTACTATAGGAAGCGCATGCTCTCGCATTTGAACAACGACCTTTCAACCGCCGGCGCGATAGTGGTCCTGCACGAAGCTTTGAAGGACTCCGCACCGAACGGAAAGACGAAGCTTGCGGTAGTCGAATACGCCGACGAGATGCTGGGTCTGAAAATCATTGAGAGGGCGCGCGACCTGCTCGCAGGCGAGGAAGTCGAGGTTAAGGGCGAGCTCCTGAGGCTGGTCGAGGCCCGCATATCCGCCAAGGAGGCGAAGGATTGGGCCCGTGCCGACTCGCTTCGGCTGCAAATAGAATCTATGGGTTATGTAATCGAGGATGCGAAGGACGGCGCCAGGGTAAAAAGGAAGATATGAAAAGGCGCGTCTATTTCGTCCGGCACGGCGAAACCGACTGGAACCGGGAGCGGAGGTTGCAGGGACGTACCGACGTTCCCTTGAACCGTACGGGGATAAGGCAAGCGGAAGAGTTGGCGAAAATCATATCCAATCTGAAGGTCGGCGCGATAATTTCAAGCCCGCTGAAACGCGCGGCGGAAACCGCCGAAATCATTGCGGCGCAGCTCGCCATTCCGATCGAGTACAACGAAAATCTCGTCGAGCGTTGTTTCGGCGTGGCGGAGGGGCTTGTCAGAAAGGAAATAATAGCCAAGTATTCAAGCCTGCTAGTCATGGACGGCGACTTCATCGATTGGAACCGGACGGTCATTCCCGGCGGCGAGTCGCCCGAAGTGCGGCATTCCCGCCTGTCGGCCGCCCTATCCGAGATTTTCGCAGATAGTAATCGCGACAATGTGCTTGTTGTGACGCATGGAGATAATGTACGGTACCTTATGCGCGTATCCACCAGCACCATGAACTGCTGCTGCTTTTCCACGCTGTACGACACCGAAAGCGGGGAAATTTCCGACATAAAACTCTTGTACGTAGGGGAGGGCTCCTCGACGATGCCGAAAGCCTAGGCCGCCAGCATCAGCCCGTCCGACAGCGTCCGGCGCAGATACGGGTACGGCTTGTTCTTTTCTGAATATACATGGCGCTCGAAGAAGTATTCCAGCACGCGCAATGCCTCGGCTATGTCCTCCATGCGCGGCGTGGCGCCCTGCCATATCCGCGGCATGGGCAGCAGCCTGTCCTTGTACGGCTCCCCCGCGGCGCGGCATATCGCGCGTCCGGTTTTCGGGCTGATGTAGCACAGGTCCTCGGTTGCGCCCGTCGCGTTGCATTTCTCCAGCATCAGGCCGAAGCCCAGTTCCGCCAAAAGCTCCTTTTCCCACAGCATGTAGTCGAACAGGATCCGCTCCGCGCCCTCGGTTTCGGATAGGCTCCCGATAAGCCGCTCGGTCAGGCGGAACACGCGTCCGTGAGGCGTGTTTTCGGCCAGGCTGTCGGCCAGCACTCCGCAGCAGCTCGCCAGCACGGCCAGCTTCCACGGGCTTTCGAACAGCGAGGCGCCCAAAAGCTCCACCGGTTCGAAATTGAAGAAGCCCAGCTGCTCCTCCAGCCTCGACTTCCACTCTATGTCGAACGAATTCCCGATTTGCAGGTATGGCTTGCGCTTCCTTGAAATTCCGCCCTTGATCAGTCCGCTGGCAAGCCCGTGCGCCTCGGTCACGAAGCTGGCAAGCTGGTCTGTTTCGCCGAATTTCCTTATCGCGACCAGTATGCCCCTATCCTGCCACTTCATCTCTTTTCCTTTGATTTTTCCTTTTTACTATTATAAAGTATTCCGGACGTTATGTAAAGGAATTTGAATGGAAAAAACCGTCAAGGAGAACATAAGGACGCAGCAGCTTTCCGAGGCGATCTCAGAACGCTACCTGTCCTATGCGATGAGCACGATAGTGTCCCGCTCGCTGCCGGACGTGCGCGACGGCCTGAAGCCGGTGCACCGCCGGATACTTTACGCCATGCGCCAGCTGAAGCTCGACCCGAAGAACGCGTACAAGAAATGCGCGCGCGTCGTCGGCGACGTCATGGGAAAGTACCACCCGCATGGCGATGCCTCGATCTACGACGCGATGGTCAGGCTGGCGCAAAGCTTTTCCGTCAGGTATCCGCTGGTCATGGGGCAGGGCAACTTCGGCAATATCGACGGGGATTCCGCAGCCGCGATGAGGTACACGGAGGCCAAGCTGACCGAGGCCGCGATTGCCGTCATGGAGGGGCTGGACGAGGATGCGGTCGATTTCCGCGACACCTATACCGGCGAGGACGCGGAGCCGGTCGTCATGCCGTCGGCCTTCCCGAACCTGCTTGCCAACGGCGCGGGCGGCATAGCGGTCGGCATGGCCACCAACATTCCCCCGCACAACATACTGGAGCTTTGCGACGGCATAGCCGCCCTGATACGGAAGCCCTCGATTTCGGTATCCGAGCTGACCGAATACATAAAGGGCCCCGATTTTCCAACCGGCGGCATCCTGAACCAGACGAAGGAATCGATAGCCGCGGCCTACGCGTCCGGCCGGGGCAGCTTCGTCCTGCGCGCGAAATGGCGGCGGGAGGATTTGCCCTACGGCAACTACCAGATCGTTATTTCCGAGATACCGTACCAGGTGCAGAAGTCGCGCCTTATCGAAAAAATCGCAACACTTATGGAAACCGGAAAGCTGCCCCTTGTCGGCGACATCAGGGACGAGTCCGCCGAGGACGTCTCGATAGTGATCGAGCCGAAGTCGCGCGCGATCGAGCCCGCGGCAATCATGGCGCAGCTGTTCGCGCTTACCGAGCTGGAGGCGAAGTTCGGCCTGAACATGAACGTGCTAGACTCCCGCGGCGTGCCCCGCGTCATGAACCTGAAGGAGGCGCTGCAGGCATTCGTCGAGCACCGCGTAGATGTGCTGACCCGCCGGAGCAGGTTCCGCGCCGCAAACGTCGAGCGCAGGCTGGAAATACTCGGCGGGTACCTGACCGCCTACCTGAACCTGGACGAAGTGATCGCGATAATCCGCGAGCACGACGAGCCGAAGCCCGTCCTGTTGTCCCGGTTCAAGCTGTCCGACGCGCAGGCCGAAGCAATCCTCAACATGAAGCTGCGCAGCCTGAGGAAGCTCGAGGAAATGGAGATAAAGCGCGAATCGAAGGCGTTGAAGGAGGAATTGAAATCGCTGAAGGAGCTGCTTTCGGACGAGAAGGGCAAGCTAAGGAAAGTGGCCGGCGAGATAAAGGAGCTTAAAGCCGCGTTCGCCAAAGACAAGAAGCTGTCGCGGCGTGTGACCGACATAGACTGGAATGTTGTGGCCGCCCCCGCGCCGTCCGTCCCGCTTGCGCCTTCGCTTCCGATAACCGTAATCTTGTCGCAGATGGGATGGATAAAGACGGCGAGGAACCACCTAGACCTTTCGTCCGGCTTCGCGTTCAAGGAGGGCGACGGCCTTGCATATGCACTGCACGCCTCGACGGGCGACAAAATCATCTTCCTTGCCAGCTCCGGTCAGTCGTTCACGCTGGAGGCTGGAAAAATCTACAGCGGCCGCGGCTACGGAGATGCGATCCGCATACTTTTGGAGATGCCGGTCGACGCCGAACTGGTCGACATATTCGCATACAAGCCGGAGGGCAGGGTGCTGCTGGCGACCCGCGCGGGCTTCGGCTTCGTCGCGAAATCCGAGTGCCTGCTCGCCTCGACCAAGCACGGGCGGCAGGTCGTGAATCTGTCCGCGGGCGACGCGCTGGCCGTTGCGCGCGAGATAGAGGATGGCGACAACATGGCCGCGGTCGTCGGCAACAACCGGAAGCTCCTCTGCTTCCCCCTTTCCGACGTGCCGGTCATGTCGCGCGGGAAGGGCGTGGCGCTTCAGAAGTACAGGGAGCCGCGGACGCACCTGTCCGACATCACGACCTTTTCGAAAAAGGCCGGCATAAGCTGGCGGAGCGGCAGCCGCGAGTTTTCCGCCGCGAACATTTCGATGTGGCTTGGCGCGCGCGGCTCGGTCGGGCACATGCCGCCGGACGGATTCCCGAAAAGCAACAAGTTCAACAAGGCCTAGACATGTCGGACGACCTCGAAATCCTCGTCATCAACCTCGACCGCAGTCCGGAGCGCATGCGGGAAATGGAGGCGCGGCTCCGGCGGCTTGGCCTTAGATACACGCGTGTCCCGGCGGTCGACGGCAGGCAGGCGAGCTTCACGAAGCGCGAGGTGGACGCCTGGAAATACTCGCTTGCGCACGGAAAGCTTATCACGCCCTCCGAGGTCGCATGCTACATAAGCCACTATAGCGCCATACGCGCGTTCGCCGAAAATCCGCGGAAGAAGTTCGCCCTGATACTCGAGGACGACATGGAGTTCGACGGGGACTTCGCGGACGTTGTTGCCGCGCTTTTAAAGAATCACTCGTGGGACATGGTGAAGCTGAACGGCAACCACGCGGGCGGCAACGTCTCTGTCGCGCGGATAACCTCCGGGCGCCGGCTGGTCGCGAACGCGTTCCACCAGAGCAAGGCGGGCGCCTATCTTATCAACAAAAAAGCCGCGAGGAGCTACGCCCGGAAAATGCTGCCCATGTTCGTGCCGCTCGACCACGAGCTAGTCAAGTACTGGAAGTACGGAATCCGCGGATACTCTGTCCATCCGTTCCCCTCGAGGGAGACTGGCGCGCCGTCGACTATTGATTACGCCCAGGTCCGGCGCAACCGGAAGCCGTGGTACCGGAAGGGTCCGACGCTTGCCTACAAATCCTATATAGCGCTTAGGCGCGCGCTCCACCTCCTGTTCGGCGGCGACCTTTTAAGGGCATTCAAGAATAAATTCGGTTCTCCGAAATCGAAATGACGGCGCCGGCAAATCCGCATCCATTTCGATCTGGGATTTTCGAACGAAAAACCGCGTCCGGACTCCGCCTATGATGGGCTAGGCAGGCCGCTGGATTTTTACCAGTTGTTTTTTGCTTTTTATTTGCTAGAATTATCACATGAATTTATCGACGGGAGAAAATGATGGATAAGAACAGCAATGGCAACGGCAGGCCGGATTTAAGCATCCGTGCGTTCCTGCTTCCGAAGATAAGCGCCGAGGGCATACCGGTGCTTTCCGTCATGGGCGCGGCCGCGATGCTTTTGGCCATGATGTCCGATTTCCTGGGCACGCTCGCGATAGCGGCGACCGTTTTTGCCTACTATTTCTTCCGCGACCCGGAGAGAGTCGCCCCCGACGGCGACGGCCTTGTGCTGGCTCCCGCGGACGGGCGCGTGCTACCCGTAGTCGAATCAGCGCTGCCGCCGGAGCTGAAGATGGGCGCGGAAAAATACGTGCGGATCAGCATATTCATGTCGGTGTTCGACGTGCACGTCAACCGCAGCCCGGTTTCCGGGCGTGTGCTGAAGTCCGTGTACGTGGCCGGCAAGTTCTTCAACGCAGACATGGACAAGGCCTCCAAGCACAACGAGCGCAACATAATGCTTATCGAAACCGACGGGCACGCCAAGGTCTGCTGCGTACAGATAGCCGGACTTGTCGCGCGGCGCATAGTTTCGCGCGCGAAGGCCGGCGACAGCGTGAAGGCCGGCGAGCGCTTCGGCCTCATCAAGTTCGGATCGCGCCTCGACGTCTACCTTCCGCGGGACAAGTACCGCGTGCTCGTAAAATCCGGGCAAAGCACGATTGCCGGTGAAACCGTCATAGCGGAGATAAAATCGAAATGATGCCTTCGTCGCCCGTAGCCCGGCCTATATCCGGAGCTGGAAAATGCGCTATGCCCAGCCCGAATTCCAGCGGGCGCCGGAATGACGGCGTGATAAATGTAAACTTCAACCTAAAGGAGTCCAAATGAAAAAAAAGCTGTTCAGGAAAATTTCCGGGAATTCCGCGTCGTCGGCGAATCTGTTCACCGTGGGGCACATACTGCCGGCGTTCGTGACGCTTTCGTCGTGCGCGTGCGGAATGACCGCGATACTGTGGGCGTCCCGCGGATACTTCGGCCGCGCGGTGCTGCTCGTCATGCTGGGGGCGATACTCGACGGTCTTGACGGGCGGCTGGCGCGCATGTTCAAGACCTCCTCGCAGTTCGGGGTGGAGCTCGACAGCCTCGTCGACGCGATAAGCTTCGGCGTCGCGCCGGCCTTCGTCACCTTCTTCTACGCGACCAGCGGGGCAAAGGGAATCGGCTGGGTCGTATCCGTGATGTTCGCGTGCGCGTGCGTGCTCCGGCTGGCGCGGTTCAACACCATGGCCGGCAGCTCGAAGGTTCCGGAATACTGGAGCCACTTCTTCACCGGAATGCCGGCGCCGGCGGGCGGCCTTATGGCCTTTTTCCCGATCGCGCTTTACAATGCGACGAAGATCGAGCTGTTCCAGGATCCCCGCCTGGTCGCCGCATGGGTTTCCATAATCGCGTTTTTCTTCGTCAGCCGGATACCGATGCTGTCGCTTAAAAAAGTCAAGGTGTCGTCGACGGCGGCCAGCTACATACTGATAATGCTCGTGCTCGCGCTCATGCTGCTGGTGTTCTATTTCTGGCACGTGCTGGCGGTGACGGGCGCGCTGTACCTGCTTTCCATGCCGTTCGTAATCGCAAGCTTCCTGAAGGCCAGAAGGCTGGCCGAGGGAGGCGCAAAGTGAAGCACGAACGCGCCGGCATAGCGCGGATTATGGCCGCGTTCAGGAATTCGTACGACGGATTTATGGCTGCGGTAAAGTCGGAGGAGGCGTTCCGGCAGGAGCTGCTGCTGATGTCCGCGTTCCTCGCCGCCGCGTTCGCGATCGATTTTTCCATGGTGGAGAGGCTGTTCCTCCTCACGGCGATTTTCTTCGTCCTGTTCGCCGAGCTTGTCAATACGGCCGTCGAATTCACAATCGACCGAATCGGGACGGAGCAGCACCGGTATTCCAAAATAGCAAAGGACATCGGCTCGCTTATCGTGCTGATGTCGTTCGCGTATTTCGGCGCGGTGTGGGGAATCGTTTTATTCAACAAATTCATGTAATGCCGCTATGACGGGGGTTCCTATTTCTTCACGGCGAAGTTCTTGCCCTCCTTCGGCAGCAGGATGTAATACGAACCTTCGCTGTTCATGCGTCCGGCCTTGTCGAACGCCTGGTTTCCGCTGCCCCAGAAATAGTCGGCGCGGATAACTCCCTTTATCGCGCTGCCCGTGTCCTGGGCCACGACAAGCCTTTCGATCTTCTCGCCGTCCGGGTCCTTCGCGGCAAGGAACAACGGCAGTCCCAAGGGTATGTATTCGGGGTCGACGGCGATACTGCGCCCCGGGGTCAGCGGCACGCCCATCGCGCCGACGGGGCCATCGCCCACTATGTCGCGGAAGAATATGAACCGCTGGTTTTCCTGCATCAGCGCGCGCGCTCTCTCCGGGTTCTCGTCCAGCCATTCCTTCACGCCTATCATCGAATATCCCTTCCCCGGGCGGATGCCGTGCCTTTGCAGTATGCTCCCTATGCCGGAAAAGGAATAGCCGTTGTTGCCGGCGTATCCTATGCGGTACGCCCGCCCCTTCGGCGAGCGGACTATGCCGCTGCCCTGGATGTGGAGGATGTGCACGTCGGACGGATTCTTCGCCCAGAACAGGACGGGCGCGCGGTCGCGGATGGCTCCGTTCTCAATCTGCTTCCTCGTGAAATACTTGCCGCCGTTCAGGTCGGACGGCTTTCCGTATATGGGAGTCAGGTAGTCGCACGACGGCTCCACGTCGCCCTCAAGCTCGGATTCGTAATAGCTCGTGACCGTGCCGGTCATGCGGCCGTCGATCGTCGAGACCATATACGGGTCGAACCAGAATTCGAAGTACGCGCGCGCCGCGCCTGGGGTTTCCTCCGACGGGGCCGCCGCACATGCGGATTTCATGAAGTCGGCCGAAATGACGATCTGGGAGCTCGCGACGAAATCGCCCTCGGACATTATCCTGACGCAGGATTTCTTGAACGCCGAAAGCGCATCCGACGGGTCGTCGTTCTGCCAGCCGGGAAGTATTGCGAAATCGGTGCGGGAAAGGTTCATCTTTTTTTCGGATTTCCTGAAAGGGATGCGGTCGTCCAAGCGCGACGAGCGGCACGAGGCCAGCGCCAGGAGCACGCATGCCACACCCAATAATTTCGATTGCCTTTCCGCCATCTATTCCCCTTTTCTATTCTGCCAGTATATCATATTTTCAAAGACATGTAAAGCGGGGGCGGAAAAATTGTATTGTCGGCGCGCTGTCCTATGGAATATTTGTGCGCCGCTATGACAGGGGATGCACGAAATCTAGATTGCTGGGCTTTGCCGGACGCGCTGCGGGCATTCAAGAAATTCCGCGTCTTTTTTCATCCTACTTTCGCGTCCAGTTCGCCGCTCGCGTAGCGCTTGGCCATGTCGGAAAGGGGTATCGGCCTTATGCCGGCGGCCTTGCCCGCCGTTCCAAATTCCTCGTACCTGCTCTCGCACAGCGCCTGCATCCCGTCCATCGCCGGCTTCAGGTATTTCCGCGGGTCGAACTCGGCAGGCATGGTCGCGAACACTTTCCTTATCGCCGCGGTTATGGCAAGCCGGCAGTCGGTATCGATGTTGACCTTCCTTACCCCGTACTTTATTCCGCGACGGATTTCCTCGACCGGGACGCCGTAGGTTTCGGGGATGTTGCCGCCATAGCGGTTTATCTCCTCCAGGAGCTCCTGCGGCACGCTGCTGCTTCCGTGCATGACTAGCGCGGTATGCGGCAGCTTCGCATGGATCAGCCTGACGGTTTCGATAGACAGTATTTCGCCGTCGGGCCTGCGCGTGAACTTGTACGCGCCGTGCGAGGTGCCGATTGCCACCGCGAGCGCATCCAAATTCGTCGCGGCCACGAACATGGCCGCTTCATCCGGGTCGGTGACGAGCTTGCCGCGGTCGGTTTTCCCCGACAGCCCCTGTCCGTCCTCCTTTTCCCCGCCGCCGGTTTCCAAGCTTCCTATCACTCCGATTTCGCCCTCGACCGACACGCCGGCCGGATGCGCGAATCCGACGACCTCGCGCGTCACGCCGACGTTGTAGCCGTAGGTTGAAGGCCGGCCATCCCCGTCGAGCGAGCCGTCCATCATGACCGAGGTGAATCCATTATCAATCGCCGACCTGCATACCGCAGGCGTCGGGCCGTGATCCTGGTGTACGCATATCGGAAGCGCGGGGTACATCTCGACCGCCGCCAGCATAAGGTGCCGCAGCACCCTGTCGTCCGCATACGCCCGCGCGCCCTTGGAGGCCTGGATTATGACCGGCGATCCGGTGCGGTCGGCCGCGGCCAGCACGGCCAGCATCTGTTCCATGTCGTTGATGTTGAACGCCGGTATGCCATAGCCATGCTCCCCCGCGTGGTCTAGAAGCTGCCGCAATGAAATCATTGCCATCCGATTTTTCCCCCTTGGTTTTCCACTCTTATATTGTAACATGGGAACTGTACAAAAGCAATATCGAAAGGCGCGGAATGGAAAAACTGGTGCGGGATAAAATTCCTGATATAATCAGGGCAAGCAGCAAGATTTCCCTTGATTTACGGCGGATGTCGGTTATAATTGGCCGTGGATGTCCCCATCGTCTAGTGGCCTAGGACAGGAGGCTTTCAATCTCTCAACAGGGGTTCGACTCCCCTTGGGGACACCACT
>JAISNH010000001.1 GCA_031276335.1 Rickettsiales bacterium | reverse complement strand
GAGGTCGATCCTTCCGGACATACGAGAGGCTCGGATAGTCCCCTTCTCGGCGCGTATTCGTTGTTGGCGACGACGGCCTCTATGGTGTCATGGCCATCCTCGCAATAGCTTCCAATAGGGCAAAGCTGGCAGCCGTCTTCGCCGGCGCCTGGTCCAAAATACCCGAGTTCGCACTTGCAGCTGAACGTTGAATCGTCGTATGCCGCATTCGGCGAGCAAGGAAGGCATACGGACTGGTCGGGACTAGGCCCCTTTCCATCGGGACAACGGCGCACGCAGGTTTCAGGATCCCTGGAGCCGTTGTTTATGGTTATGAATCCAATCGGGCACTGCCTGCATTCAAGGTGATCCTCCCCGGCGCCCTCTATCGGCGCGCTGTATGTATTACGGACACAGTTGAGTATCGCGGATTCCGAGGTGAGCGTATTCGCGGACGCAAGCGCCGGAACAATGCAAGAATCCTCGGTTTCCGGGTCTATGAACACGACCTTCTTCCCTTGCACCTGCCTGCCTATAGGAATATCGAGAGGGCATATCTGCACGGTATCGAGGCAATAAGTCTGCCCCTGCTCGTTCGCGCGGCGGGTGTAACCATCCGCGCAATCGAATATCACGGCTTCCCCCCTTTCTATCCAGCTGGAGGGCAGCGGTACGCCGGAGGCCTCGGTCCAAGCCTTTTCGTCGGCATTTTCAGGATATTCGCATTTCTCGGTCGGGGTCTTGTAATATACCTCGCTGCCGTCCTCATCCACCACCTTTTTTATAGCTTGGAATATCGGACACAGGTTGCCATTCACCACTTCGGACTTTTGCCTTACATTGCCCGTGAACGCGAACCTACCGATGGACAAAGCGCGCCGCGTGATAGCCGCACGGCCGATGCCAGCGGTGCGCGTCTTCACCGCACGACCGGTCGAAACGGCATGGGCAGCAGGCTTGGAAACAGCGGCCGCACGTGCGCCGGAAACCTCCTTCTTGGCGGTGACCGCCGCCCTTTTCGAATTCTGAGGAGCCGCGTCCGCGCCCACGGCAATGCAGAGCGCAATCGCCACAGCCAGCAAACCATTGAACATCTTCCCCGTCATATCAACTCTCCTCACTTGCACGCATTACTACCTTCGTCGAACCTCTTTCCCGGCCGGCGGCAGCTGCATGTGATTCCGTCAGAGGCTACCGCGTCCGACGGACATACCTTGCATTCCGAACGTCCGGTGGCCGACTGGAACTGTCCGAGCTCGGCATCGCATGCCTCCTTGATATTTCCGCCGGGGCAATAATTTCCGGCCGGACAGGCCACGCATGGATTCGAGGCTATGCCGACGCCGCTGAAGCCCGGCTTGCAGACGCAAACCTTCTTGGAGGCGTCATAATCGGAATTGACGTCGCACGGAATGCATTCGTTATTGTTGTCGGGATTGATCATTTCGCCGACGCCGCACACCTTGGAGCAATCGGACGACGAATTCGAGCCCTTGAGCGAAGTCCTGCCTTCCGGACAGGCCACGCACGTTATATGGTCGCTGCGTCCGGAGTTCTGATCCACGCTGGAATACTGTCCTTCGGGGCATTCCAAAAGGAAAGAGGTCGACGAGCCGGCTATGTTGCGGAGCTTCGCCTTTTCCGGGGCCAGACAAACCATATCAGTCTTCGGATTCCTCAGCGTCGGAAGACCGTCCACGAGCTTGACCTTGTTGTTCTCGTCCCTGGCCGAGGCGAGGACTTCGCCTATGGGGCAATAAATCTTAGAATTGATGCACAGCGGCGACTTGTTTATCTTGCCGAGGATATAGCCGGTTTCGCAGGAAAACGCAACCGCCTCCTGAGCCTGCATCCATGCGGGAATATTTCCCATATCCTTTGTATAAGGGGTTTCCCGCACGTTGTTCGGGCGGTTGCACACTTTCGACTTGGCGGCATAATAATCGACCTCGCCGTCATCGCTCTGAAGCTTTTGCACCGCCTTCCCAAACGGACACGCATTGTCGACCACAACTTCCTCAATTAGCTGGTTGGCCCTGGTATTCCCGCCACGCACACCCAAGGCGGTAGATCTTGTCGCAATCCTTCTGGCCGCGGCCCGGACCGAAGCGTTACGGATTCCGCGAGTGCCGGCACTGCGCGTCGGGCTGGCAGAAGCGGCGCGCATGGTTTTGCCGGTTGTGGCCGCGCGGGTGCTGGAGGCGGGCTTTCTGGAAGCGGCGGCCGAACGGGCCGCGCCAAGCTTAGCGGATTTGGACGATTGCGCCGTCCTGGCCCTCTTATTCGCCGACGCAGTGCGCGCTGTTTTCTTCGGGGCGGCGAAACCGGCCATATCCAACAAGGTTACGATACCAGCACAAGCAATAAAAGCTATAAGAAATTTTCTCATATTTAACCTCTTCTCTTTCTACATTATACCACCACTCGAATAAAAAACAACAAAAATATACAAGTAAAGGATTACCCCCCCCCATGTAACTATTTGATTTTACATAAAAAATTTTCTATTTCTTATTATGGACAGAAAAAATTCGCTGCCGCCGCAACCTTGGCTGGCCAATTTCCGGGCGGCGCGACGATTAAAATTCAAGAAAGCGGCGGGCGTGCCGTCTTTATTTCGAACGTGCTTTTAAACTCGCTACTATGCGGGGGATTATCTGGCAAAACCGCGAAGTTCATATCCGCCGTCCCGCTATCGAAATCTATCAATGGCGCATAAAGATTGATAGGCGACAGCAATGCCCGAATTTCGTTTCCTGCTTTTGCGGCATCAAGGATTGCTGTTCCGGCCTCAGCGTGTCTGGCTGGGACCAATAACAGATTTCCGTCCTAGCCCGTCGGCAGCACACGACCATCAACAAGATTATAGGTTTTCATGCAAATGGTGCCTTCACCGTGAATCGGACACGGGATTCGCCCTTACCAAGGGCGTGTTTTACCACTAGACTATGAAGGCCCGGACGGGGAAAGTATAATCAACCGAGGTCAAAAGTCAACGCTTTTCCTTACGGCTTTACCGGCGCCTTCGGACGGGAGGGAAGCTTTGGCAACGGAACGGGACGAGGGGGCGCGGAAGGACGCGCAGCCGGGGCAAGCTTATCCTCCTCCAGCTTCAGCTCCGCCTCGACCTTGGCCTCGGGTATCTTGTTCACGCCGGGAATGTCGATTTCGCGCACGGGCTTTCCACCCGACTTCTTCGACATGGCTTCGATGAACGACACGTTCTCGCCATTCCGTTTGGCGACCAGTATCGCAAGCGCGATGCATATCGCAAAGAACGCCGCCGCGAGCGTATAGGTAATCTTTGTGACCAAGTTTCCAGCCGAATGCGTGGTCAGCAGCGCGTTTTTGGAGCCCCCGCCCATGCCGAGCACCCCGCCCTGCGACTTCTGCAACAGAACTATGCCGATAAGCAGTATCACGACTACGATGTTTAGAACAAGCAAGACATTTATCATAATTATTCCTTTCTGTTAAACTTTATCGGATTATAAAGCCAAAAGGCGTCGTAATCAAGGAAATTTGAAATTGAACTTATTAGACAAAATAATTGACAAATAAAATTATCTTCTATAATATAGCTTGCAAAAGGATTACGGCGATGCGGAAAATACGCGCGAACATTTCAAGAAGCAAGCTTAAAAACGGATTGTCCGTCGCAACGGACAGGATGCCCGGACTGCCCGTGGACGAGGTTTTCCTACGCCTTCTCGTCGCGGGAGGATCGTGCATCGAAAGCAAGAGCGACAGCGGGTATTCGCACCTGCTGGAGCACATTATTCTGAACGGATCGAAAAATTTCCCGGACAGCCGCGCCACGGTCGAATCCGCCTATGGATACATCGCGGGCTTTACAAGCCAATTCGACACCGGCTATGACATATCGATTCCGAAAAAGCATATGGAGCTGGGCATACGCATTCTGGCCGACATGGTGCAAAACCCGACCGTTTCAGAAGAACAGCTTGAAAAGGAAAAAAGCATAATCGAGATGGAGCAGATACAGTATCCGTTCAAGGCGCATCCGCTGGACATCGCCTCTTTCGGCGAAGACTGCCCGCTGTGCCGGCCGATTATGGGCAGCCGCGAGAACGTGGCGAACGCGACCAGGGGATCGCTTTTGAAATTCATGGATGAAAACTATTCCGCGAACAAAATCGCCTTGCTCGCCGTCGGCGACGTAAATCACGACCGGATCTGCGAAACGGCGGCGCGGTGCTTCGCCGGCATAAAACCATATACGCCCTACCGCCACTCCGGCCTGAAATTCAACGAACAGAGCATACACGGAATAAACGACAACGGCGCGCTTGGCATAACCGCCAGCTTCCGCTTTCTGAACGAATACGACACGACCCCGGAAAGGTACGTCGCAACCCGGATCGGCGCCAACTCCATCTATGGAAAAATCACGGACGTCATCCGTGAAAAGCATGCGATGATATAC
>JAISNH010000070.1 GCA_031276335.1 Rickettsiales bacterium | reverse complement strand
CGCGATTTCCTCGGCTTTCTCCTTCGCGTTGTTGAAGGCCGCGGTCAAAAGGTCCTCGAGGGTTTCCTTCTCGTCCGCCTTCAGAAGCGACTTGTCGATCGCGACTTTTTTCGTTTCCTTCACGCAGGTCATCATGATTTTGACAAGCCCGCCGCCGGCCTCTCCGGTAACGTCCGTCTTGGCCAGCTCCTCCTGGGCCAGCTTCACCCGGTTCTGCATTTCGCGCGCCTGCGCGACCAGCTGATTTATATCCACCATAAAATTTCTCCTTTATTGAATCGCCTTATTCTAGTCCATTTGTTCGATTTTTGCAACATAAGAATCCGGAAAGCGCGCCAGCACTTCCCTTAGGACGGGATTGCCGGCCATGGCCGCCTTCTGCTCCTCGAACGCCTGCAGCTGGCGCTCGCGTATCGAAGGTTCGCCGGGCTGGTCGGATTGCCGCGCTTCGATCGCGTATTTCGCATCCAGGAAGAATTTGTTGAGGTTGCGTATCAGCTCGCGCGGCGCGCCCTCGGCCAGGTTCAGCTCCAAGACGCCGTTCGCGAACGCCACGAACCGGCAGTAGCCCTCCACGTCCTGCGACAGGAGGAAGTTCTTCTTTTCCTTCAGTATCGCAACGACGCTTTCGATGGTCAGGATTGAAATGGAGAGCGGCTCTTCGTCGGACATCCCCTCCGGGTCACGGGCTATTTTTTTTTTTGCGCCTCGGCCGAGGTTGAATTTTCGATTTTGGAAAGAATCTCGGCCGCCGTGGGCTGCATGCCGGCGTATGCGATACGGATTATCAGCATTTCGACGGCGGAAAGGATGTTGGGCGCGCGGGCGAGCTCCTCGAATCCCTTGAGGAGCATCTGCCATGCGCGTGCGAGCGTCGCGATTGAAAGCCTGTCCGCCATTTCGGCCGCCCGCTTCCTGAGGACGCTGGTAAGGGGCAGGGCCTCCGCAGCGCTGGGCGCCAGCTTAGCGCGCGTGATGTAGTGGGTCAGCTCCAGCATGTCGGCAAGGATAAGCGCGGGGTCGGCTCCGGCCTTGTACTGCGCCCCCACCATTTCGACGGCCTTTTCTATTTCGCCCGACATGAGGGCGGAGTAGAGGTCGAATATCGCGTCCTTTCCGGCCAGCCCCAGGATTTTCGCGACATCCTCGGCCTTTATCGCGCCGGTGCTGTTCGCGATTGTCTGGTCTAGGAAGGAAAGCCCGTCGCGCACCGATCCGTCGGCGGCCTTGGCGATTATGCCTATCGCGTCGTCTTCGATTTCTATGCCCTCCAGCCCGGCGATTTTCTTGAAATGGGCGGCAAGCGCATCCGTATCGACGCGCGCCAGGTCGAACCTCTGGCACCGGGACAGGACGGTCGGCGGAACCTTGCGTATCTCGGTCGTGGCGAATATGAATTTGACGTAGGGCGGAGGCTCCTCCAGCGTCTTCAAAAGCGCGTTGAAGGCGTTCTTGGAAAGCATGTGCACTTCGTCGATGATATAGACCTTGTATCGCGCCATGGTCGGCTTGTACTGGGCGCCGTCGATGATTTCGCGGATGTCGTCGACCCCGGTGCGGGACGCCGCGTCCATCTCGATGACGTCCATGTGGCGGTCCTCTTTGATTGCGACGCAGTTCTCGCACACGCCGCAGGGGTTGACCTGGGGCCCGTCGGCCTTTCCGTCCGCGCCCGTGCAGTTTATCGATTTTGCGAGTATGCGCGCGGTCGAGGTCTTGCCGACGCCGCGTATGCCGGTGAATATGTAGGCGTGCGCCAGCCGGTTCAGGCCTATCGCGTTCGTAAGCGTCTTGACCAGCACGTCTTGGCCGACGAGTTCGGACAGCGTGTTCGAGCGGTATTTCCGCGCCAGGACCTTGTATTTCGATTGTTCTTCCATAACGCAGCTATTTTACCCGGAAAATCGGCATAAGCAAGGAAAATAACAGCCCGGCCGGGCGAATTTTCGATTCTGCGGCGCTTGGCGGAAACACGAGCCGCCCGGTAAAGGAAAGCCGTGTCGGGCGCGCCGGGCAATCCTCAACTTCCCCTTGCTTTTGTCCCGGATATTTTGTAGCCTATAGAAAAA
Source organism: Rickettsiales bacterium (assembly GCA_031276335.1). Lineage (GTDB taxonomy): Bacteria > Pseudomonadota > Alphaproteobacteria > Rs-D84 > CACZYB01 > JAISNH01. The sequence goes on along the minus strand of JAISNH010000070.1, from coordinate 2,305 downwards.
CAGCAAGGAGATGGAATTGAAGAAGTTTTCCGCATTTCTTACCGCGATATTCATGCTTTTCGGAACCGGCATATCCGCCGCGATGCCCGAGATAAAGTCGCCGTACGCCATCCTTGTCGACTATGATTCCGGCAAGGTCCTGTTCGAGCGCGGCTCCAATGTCCCGGCCAGCCCCAGCTCGATGAGCAAGATACTGACCATATACCGCGTGTTCGAGCTGGTTAAGGACGGCACCTACGATATGGACGACGAATTCACGGTCGGCGAGGAGGCGTGGAGGAAGGCCAGGATGATGAACGCCAATTCCGGCTCCACTATGTTCCTGGAGCTGCACGAGAAGGTGCGGCTGGAGGATTTGATACGCGGAGTGATAGTCAATTCCGGCAACGACGCGGCGGTCGTTCTGGCCGAGAACATCAGCGGGTCGGAGGACGCGTTCGCAGTCGAGCTGAACCGGCTTGCCGCCCGGCTGGGGCTGAAGGACACGCATGTGGTGAACGCTTCCGGCTGGTATGACAAGGACCACCTGATGTCGGCGGCCGACCTCGCGTTCCTGACGCGGCGGCTGATCGCCGACTTTCCCGAATACTATCCCTATTTTTCCGAGAAGGAGTTCCTGTACAAGAAGGACTTGACGGGCAACAAGGACAACAGGAACAAGCTGCTGTGGATCATGCCTTCGGCCGACGGGCTGAAGACCGGGCACACGACGAAGGGCGGGTACGGCCTTGCCGCCAGCGCGAAAAAGGGCGGTCGCCGGCTTATCTCGGTGGTCAACGGGCTGAAGGGGGCGAACCCCAACTTCGCCCGCTTTGTCGAATCGAAATCGCTGTTGGAATGGGGGTTCCGCGAATGGACTAACCTGGTTTATTTCGATGTCGGCGCGCGCGTCGTCGGGATACCGGTGTGGTTCGGCTCGGCTGCCGAGGTTCCGGCCGGCGTGGACCGGAAGGTGCTTGTTACCGGCAAAAGCGGGGAGGCGCCCGCGGTCGAGCTCCGCGCCACCTACATGAGTCCCGTTCCCGCTCCGGTGGCAAAGGGCGACAGGCTGGGCGTGCTGGCGCTTTACATCGGCGGGAACAAGGAAACGGAATACGATCTGGTCGCGCTTGAGGATGTACGTCGCTCCAATTTCGTCCTCCGCATTTTCCAGAACATAAAGCAGATAATTTTAAGGATAGTGAGCTAGGAGGGCGCCATGCCGGATAAAAAGGGCTATTTTATCGCATTCGAAGGCGGGGAGGGCGTTGGCAAGACGACCCAGATGCCGCTGGTGGGGGAGCGTTTGGAAAAGCGCGGCTTCGATGTCGTCCTCACGCGGGAGCCGGGCGGCACCGCCTTGGGCAACGAAATCCGCTCGATCCTCCTGAAGGGGGAGGTCGACAAGATGTCGCCGATGGCCGAGGCGCTTCTGTTCACCGCCGCCCGTTCCCAGCATGTGGAAAAGGTGATAAAGCCCGCGCTGGCCGCCGGCAAGCTGGTTATTTCCGACCGCTACGCCGGCACGACCTACGCTTACCAGGGCTATGCCCACGGCCTTGGCGTCGAAAGGATGGAGGAGCTCTACCGGTTCGTTTTCGGAGATTTTGCGCCCGACCTGACCATTGTCTTCGACATACCGGACGGCATGGCGCACGGCCGGCTGACCGAAATGAACCGCATGGAGAATTTCGGCGGCGCCTGGCTGAAACGGGGGCTGGACGGGTTCCGCGACATGGCGCGCCGCTATCCCGGCCGCTGCGTCCTGATGGACTCGGTGGGCACGGTGCCCGAGGTCACCGGCCGTATTATGAAGATTATAGATGAAAAGATGAAATGAGTGCCGAGCGTTCCCCGATAAATACGGAATTCCTGCTTTCGCACGCCGATGCCGAGGCGGAGTTCCTGTCGTGCTTCAAGGCGGGGCGGCTGCACCATTCCTGGCTCATCGCGGGCGACAGGGGCATAGGAAAGGCGACGCTGGCCTACCGTATCGCACGGTATGTGTTTTCCAGGAACGGAAACGGGGTTTTGGACGGGCTGAAGCTGGATGTGTATCTCGACGCTACGGCCGCGTACGGCGGCGGCGATGACGATGATTCGGAGGAGGGGCTTTTCGAAGGCGGCGATTATGCGCCCGCGCCGGCCGGCGCCCCGTCGTCGCTTGCATCTCTTGACAAGTCGCCGCTGAGGCTGTCGCGCTCCCACCCGGTGTTCGCTCGCATGGAGGCGGGCGGCATTTCGGATTTCAAGGTTGTGGCGCGCGAATATTCCGATTCCGCGAAAACGAGGCTGAAGTCCGAAATAACGGTCGACCAGGTGCGCG
>JAISNH010000038.1 GCA_031276335.1 Rickettsiales bacterium | reverse complement strand
CCAGCCTCTAGCCGGAGGTCTTCTCACAGAGCGTCTAAACTCCATAGCGGGGCTTTTCATCCGCTACGGAAATAAATATATGACAGATTTCAAAAGATTGCAAGTAATGAATTTGGATGTCTGGAATAGATAAGCTTGACTCATAAAAAATCCAGCGACTGGCGCGGTGGATTTTTACTCAAATGTTCCGTCCGAAAGTACTTGAGGCCGAGGAGCAACTTTCGGACGCGTTCTTTTACATCGCGCTCTGGACTTGGTTCTGCATGTCGAACACGCCCAGCAGCACCCAGGCGATTATTCCCGACACGATGAGGAGGGCGAACGAGTTCAGCATGCCCGCCTGCTTGTTTATCTTTTCTATCGCGCTGTTCAAATAGTCGGTCGCAACCGTATTCAGCGTCGTTTCGAAGTTGTCGAGCTCGGAATAGATTTCCAAGTCGCCGATAAGCTCGTCCTCCGGGAAATGCGTTCCGGATTTTTTGAGGGAGGTGCCGAGGTTGTCGCCGTTCTTCATGTACATCAGGGCCTTGTCGATTCGCTCTTTCAGGTACGGGTTCGCCTGTTGCCGGAGCGATTGCATTGCGCGCGAGATAGGCGTTCCGGATTCGACCAGCGCGGCAAGGCTCATCAGCCAGGACACCCCTGTGAACATCCGGTACAGCGACCATGGCGGCGAGCCGTCGAGGATTATGCGCGCGGGCCCGGTCAGGTTCGCGAACGATATGTATATCGTGAATATTATCCCGCCCAGCACCGCCGGCAGCGTCCACCAGTACACCTTTACGAATCCGGACAGCGCGACGAGCGATTTCGCGGTGCCGGTCCATTGCGCGTTCTTCGCGAATTCCAGCAGGGGCGGCACCATATAGACTCCGACGCCGACGATGATGAGGAGCGACAGCCCTATCATCATAAGGGGATAGGTGACCGCGTTCAAAAGCGGCTTTATGATTTTGTTCGATCCTTCGGAAACTTTTATGACGTTGACGAGAGCTTTTTCAAGCTTGCTGACATCTCCGACGGACAGCATTAGCTTTTCCCGCGCCGGCGCCCACCCGTCGATTGCGGAGGAGAACGGCAGTCCTTTTTCCAGCTCGCGTATCCACCACGCGACCGCGATTGCCATCGGCTCTTCCTGGCTTTTCCCGTCCTTCGATTCTATCATCCATATCCGGTCTAGCGCCTCCATGAGGGTGAACCGGTTGCCAAGCAGGGCGGCGAGTTTATAGTAAATGCGCAGCCTGTTCTCGTTGTCGAGCTGGACAAGGAACTCGTTCAGCTTTATCAGCATCGGTTGGGTCGGTATCTTTTTTACTATAGGCATAAGAATCTCCTGCTAATAGACGGCGTCCAAATCCAGCATTCCGCACCAGCGTTCCACTTCGTCGACCGCGATTTGCCCCATAAGCATTTTTTCAATCGCGTTTTCCTTCAGCGTGCGGCCGGAAAGCTCGTTGGTCCAATAGTGCACCGCCTCGCGCTTGTTCCCGGTGACCAGCTTTTCGAGGAAGGTCGAATCCGGTATTATGATTTCCGAGGCGACCGTGCGGCCGACGATGCCTTTGCCGTTGCAGAACGGACATCCCGGCCCCTTCAGGCACGCCTGCTCGATTCCATACGGGCCTAGCGCGACCTTCAGCCTGGCGTATGCCGGATGCTCCGGATGGTTCCTTATCGGCTCCCTGCATTTCGGGCACAATTTTTTGAACAGCCGCTGGGACAGCAGGCCGCGTATCAGCTCGGCGTCCTTCAATTTGAACGCGTCTATCCCCATATCGACAAGGCGGTTGACGATTGCGGGGGCCGAATTCGCGTGCAGTGTCGCCCACACGTTGTGTCCGGAAAGGGCGGCCTTGAACGTCAGTTCGGCCGAGGACAGCGTCCTGATTTCGCCGACCATTATAGCATCCGGGTCGGAACGCAGAGATGCGGCCAGCGCCAGGTTGAACGCCTCTTCCTTCTCCTCTTCGGTCGTTGCGTTCGTGACCGGCAGCTGCCTCGCGCCGGTAATCGGGTATTCGGGCGGATCTTCGACGGTGATAAGGTTGATTTCGTAGTTCGATTCCTTCAGCATCTTCGTCATGTTCCGGGACAGTGTCGTCGATTTTCCGGAACCGGTTGGGCCGGCGATGATGCAAAGGCCGGTCGGGAACGCGCGCATGCGGTACAGCCGCGTGTCCTCGTAGTCGGAAAAACCCAACTCCTTCAGGTTGTCTTCGGTGGCCTCGGAGGAATTGGCGTACAAAAGCCGCATGACGAGGTAGCGCGTCGCGAATGCGACCGGGTTGAACTGCAGTCGTATGGCGAGTATGTTTTCGGGCAGGTACAGGTCCTTCTCGCCGCGCAGCGGCGTGTTGCCCATCTTCTGTCCGGCCTGGAACTCGTTCTGCGCATAGTTGGAATCGGATATGTCGGCGGAAGCGAACACCGAGCGCACGAAGCTTTCGCCCCATGCCTTGTCGTATTCGAGTATCGTCTGCATGCTGCCGGCGATGCGGAAGAAGATCGTCGTGTGGTCGGCGACTACGACATGGATGTCGGAAACCTTCAT
>JAISNH010000089.1 GCA_031276335.1 Rickettsiales bacterium | reverse complement strand
GTCAAGAAGAAAATTGGAAATCTGATTGCTTACGGGCAAGATTTGTCTTTTATTTTATCAAATTTTGTGCGATAATGTCCAATTATGAGAAGGTTTCTGAGGAACACATCGAGAATTGCGGCGGTTTGCCTCATGTTTTTCACTCTTTCGGCGTGCAAGCCTGACACTTTCGACGCTGTTATGGACGATGCGAAGAAAAACGCCGACAACCTTATCGAATCCGCATTGAATTACAACTATGCCGGTTTTTGGGATAGCCTGGTGACATCGTTCAAAACGGCCAGCCGCAACCGCTATTCCGAGCGGCAGGAGATACGTCTCGAAGCGCCGAAGGATAACCAGCAGGCCGCCTATGACGGCATAATCCGCGACTGCACCCAGTATTTCTGCACCATAATCGGGCGCGATTGGCGCGTGAACGCGATGTTCCCGTCGAATGTTGCCGCGGAGCTGTCCATTGAGCTGCCGAAGGCGGAGGCCGCGGGATTCGCGGATGCGATACTGCGGCGCGGCAAGACGATCAAAAACTCCGTAACCTCCGACGATTATATTGAGAAGGACCTGCTGTACTACAACAACGAGCTGATATCGCTCCGCGAGCTGCTGGCGAAGCTGAACGAGATGCTGGCGAACAAGGAGGCCTACAACATCGACAAGCTGAAGGAGCTGGACAGCTTTGCCGCCAGCCTGAACAAGCGCATAATGTTTATGGAGGCGGACATAGAGTACCTGAACGACAAGAAGGGCAAGCGGCTAGTCAGGGTGAAAATCGGGCGCGAGTACAACTCGACCTACGCGAGGGTGAAGGCGAACATGCAGGACATCCTGGGGGCGGCGGCGGACCATCTGCACTGGGCGCTTCTGGCGGTTATGCTGTTCATCCTATGGAAGCTGTTCGCGATGTGCCGGCTCGCGGCCGCGGGGGCATGTTCCGGGATCGCGGGCGCGGTGCGCCACCGCAGCATAAACAAGCTTGCGACGAAGCCGGCGGCAAAGCCGACCGTCGTGCAGCAGATAAGCGAGTCCGATAAAATACCGCCGATATTATAGGAGGAAAAAATGGTGAAGATAATAAAGCCGTCGTTTGAAATCCTGACCCCGATCGACGGGGAGGCGATACTGAAGCTTATCGAGCTGGCCGGGCGCACGTGCTACAAGTCGAACGACCTAATCACCCCGGATTCCGCGCGCGCGTTCGTCGAAAAGCTGGCCAAGCGCGGGCATGAATCGGTAATCGATCATTACAACATAACCGTGCGCTTCGTCTGCAACAGGGGTTTCACGCACGAGCTGGTGCGCCACCGGCTTGCCGCGTATTCCCAGGAATCGACGCGCTACTGCAATTATACCAAGGACAAGTTCGGCAACGAAATCACCGTCATAAAGCCGTGCGAGGTCGCCGAGGGGACATCGGAGTACGATGTCTGGAAGAATGCGATGGAGAACGCCGAAAAGTCCTATTTCGCGCTTATCAACGGCGGATCGAAGCCGGAAAACGCGCGCGGCGTGCTGCCCATCGACGTAAAGACGGAGATCGTGATGACCGCGAACCTGCGCGAATGGCGGCACGTATTCCGCATGCGCACCTCGCCCGCGGCGCACCCCAGCATGCGCGAGCTTATGATACCGCTTCAAAAGGAATTCCAGAGGCTGATACCCGTCCTGTTTGACGTCCAGTCCTGATAGCAGTTTTGTATTGACTGCCGGCCTTTATTATACGATAATAAGAGCTTGAGGAGAGAGAAGCTTTGAATCGGGGAAAGGACATGAAAAATCTTATCGCAGGGGCTTTCATTTTCCTTGCCGCCGCCTTTTCCTCCGGCATCGTTTCCGCGCAGAGCAACTATACGTATCCTCTTACCAATTATGTCAAGACAATCCGCGGAATGGATTTCTATTCGAACCGCTCGAACGACAGGTTCGCGAATTCGCTAGCGCACGAATACAAGTCGCTGGCCCTGTTCAAGGCGAATTTTACGAACGACATGGGGGATGCCAACCATTTCGCCGCGAAGGCTTTGGCTGCCTACCACGGGGAGCGCGTGAAGCCGGACAACGTGTACGCCCGCCGCATTCCCGAACAGATAATCATCGAGATCAGCAACGGCTACGACGACCTTCTGGGCATTCTTTCCACCGACATAAAGAACGAATATCCGGCCCTGATGGCCGAGGCGCAGGTCAAGTTCGACTGCTGGACCGAAAGCGCGGAGGAGGGCAAAAGCAGCCGCCAGATGGCAACGTGCCGCGACAGGTTCCACCGCGCGCGCAAGGCTCTGCTTGAAAAGATGGACGCGGGATGCGTTAAGTGCAAGGCCGAGCTTGCGAGCGCAAAGGAGGAAAAGAAGCTGAAGGATTTCGACGGTAGCCTTCTGCCCCTGCCGAAATGGCCGAACATACCCCTGATTGCGAACAACCCGCCGAAGCCCGCTCTCATGCAGCAGGCGACCACCGTCGACAACGTTGACGAGAAGGACATAGCCGACATCAAGGCATCCATCCGCAAGCTGGAGCTTATGCTGCAATCCAGGCGCGGCGTGGCGCCGGCCGCGACGGCGGCGGATGATTCCGACGAGCTTAAAACCATGTTCGCGCGGCTGGAGTCCGAGGTGGCCGCGATGAAGGATAGCGGCGGCGTAACCGTAGTGTCTGCCGGCGGCGGCAATACGATCGCGCAGGAGCAGATAGACCGCATGGAGGAGCAGCTGGACTCCATAAGCGGGCAGCTGGACGAGCTTGCGAAGAGCCAGTACCTCTCCGAATGCGACGAATGCACGGTCGCGGACGACGGCGAGGTCATATTCGACGAGCAGGGCGGCTTCGAGGTGATAGACGAGGACGACTATGTCGAGGTGGAGGTGTTCGACCGCCCGTCCGACCTGCTTCCGTTCGAAATATTCTTCGACTGGGACAAGGACGCCGTCGACTACAAGTTCCTGCCGCAGATCGCGGACATAGTCGATAGGGCGCTCGCCTCGAAGGAAACGATAATAGTGCAGGGGCATACCGATACCAGCGGCACGCCGGAATACAACCGCGCCCTTTCCAACCGCCGCGCGGTGAATGTCGCGAAGATACTGGAGAAGCACGGCGTCGAAAAGTCCAAGATCATCATACAGGCCATGGGAAGCTCCGAGCTGAAGGTCGAAACCCCGGCCGGCGTGAAGAAGCCGGAAAACCGCCGCGTGGTCATCAAATAGTTGAATCGGAATGGCGGCGCCTGCGGGCTTGCATCTATTTCGATTTAGATTTCGCGGGCAACGCTCCGCCGTGCATGCCGCTGGATTTTTACGAGTTTGCCTGCTGAAAAAAGGAGGACGAGATGAAATTGAAAACCTTGAAAGATATTCCCGAAATCAGGGGCAGGAGGATAATCGTCCGCGCCGACCTGAACGTGCCGGTCGAAGGCGCGCGCGTGACGGACGCCTCGCGAATCGAGCGGTTCGCGCCGACCGCGAAATACCTTTCCGACAACGGTGCGAAGGTGATAATCATCGCGCATTTCGGCCGGCCGAAGGGAAAGTCGCCGGAATTTTCGAATAAGATACTGTTGCCCGCCCTGTCCCGGGCGGTTGCCAAGCCGGTCGAATTCGCGG
>JAISNH010000025.1 GCA_031276335.1 Rickettsiales bacterium | reverse complement strand
CGGTCAGTATCGCGATGTCGGAATACAGCTCGGCGGCCTCGCCCAGCTCCTTGCGCCGTCGGGTTTCGTACACGTCCCCGCATGTCGAGAAGACCAGCACGATCCGGTTGCCCGTCATGGTGCGCAGAGTCTTTAGCGTATGCGTGAGCGCATCCCCCTTGTAGGAAAAGTCGATGTAGACGGAGGCCCCCCTCTTCGTCCTGCCCATGTATTCCAGCCTCCCGATGGCGTTCTTGAGGTTGCCGAGCTTCGGAAGCGCACGCTCCCACTCCGGTGTCACCGCCGCGACAAGCCCGATCGCGCACAGGAGGTTCATCAGCTGGAACGCGCCTAGTATCTGGAGGCGCACCCGGCGCCGCTTCCCGAATATCATCAGCTCCGCGTCCTGCCCGTCCAGCGACACCTTCTGCGATATTATCCTCAGGTCGCGGCCGGCCGTTCCGTAGGACAGCACGTTCAGCCCGCGCTCCCTGCATATCTTTTCGAAGTATTCGAATTCCGGTATGTCGGCGTTGAGTACCGCGGTACCACCGTCCACTATCGTTTCGCGGAACAGCTTCGCCTTCGATTCGAGGTAGCCGTCGTATCCGCCGTAGAAATCCATGTGGTCGGTGCCGAGGTTGGTGAATCCTCCGGCCTTTATCTTCACGTTTTCGAGCCGCAGCTGGTCGAGCCCGTGGCTCGAGAGCTCCACCGCGCCGTATTCGACGCCCTTGGACTTGAAGTAGTTGAGGAACTTGTATATCTCGTCGGACACGGGGGTGGTATAGTCGGAATCGCCGTATTTTATTATCCGCTTGCCGCTGTAGACGTTCTCGGCTATGACGCCGATGGTGCCGGCGGAAATAGCGGGCAGGCCGATTTCGGCCCACAGCTGGCGGGCGAAGTCGACGACCGAGCTTTTCCCGCTGGTCCCCGTGACCGCGACCATGGTGTCCGGCTGGCGCCGGTCATAGAAGTTGTACACTAGGTCGGCCAGCGCCTTCCTCGTGTTTTTGGCGCGTATGGCCAGCACGCCCTTGGCCTTCATCTCCGCGCTTGTCTTCCCGTCGAATTCGTATCCTTCCTCGACCACGACGCATTTCGCGCCGTTCGCAACCGCCTCGGCCGCAAAATCGGCGCCGTTCCGGGTGAAGCCCCGTATGCCGACGAATATCCCGCCCGGCTTCACGGTGTGGGAATTGGAGGATATGCTGGAGATCAGGGGATCGCCTTCGGCCGGCCTTTCCGCGAAGCCCGCGTTTTGGAGCAGGGAGGCAAGCCCGACCGTGTGCGGGGCCAGCTTTGCGCGGATGAATTCCTTGTCCCGCTCGTACATCGTGCCGCATATGATTATCGAATCCCATTCGCGCGAGGTGTCGATGACCTCGTTGATCGCGGCGTAGCGGTCTGGGATGACGCGCGCCTTCGGACAGTATTTCAAAAGGGTCGCGCGTATCGCCGCCGGATCCTCGGTGCGCGGGTTGTCGTCGGCGATTACGACCGTGTCCGCGAATTCGTTCAAGACGCGCCCCATCTCCACGCGGCGGATTTCCGGCCGGTCGCCGGAGGAGCCCGCGATGCAGACAAGGTTGTGCTTCACGTACGGGCGGAACTGGGTTAGCAGCTTCCTCAGCCCGTCGCCGTTGTGCCCGAAGTCGACGAATATGGGCGCTCCGTTCGGGCTTTTCCCGACGTATTCTATCCGCCCGCGCTCGTTCTTCAGCTCCGCGGCATGGGGCAGAACGCGCTCCCACTCCTTCGTGCTGGCCATGAACATGCCGAGCGCGCACATGAAGTTGTAGACCTGGAATTCCGTGACCAGGTTCAGGGTTATGGAGTAGCGTTTTCCGCCCACCTCCAGCGCGACGTTCTGACGCGAGTCCTTGATTTCGTATCCGGCAAGCCTGATGTCGGCCTCGCCCCGCCCGTATGTGGCGACCTTTATGCCGCGCGCCCGGCATGCCCGTGCGACCTCCGCGCCCCTCGCGTCGTCGATGTTCACGACCGCGGTGCCGGACGGCGACAAGAGCTCGGAGAACAGCCGCAGCTTCGCGTGGAAATATTCATCTATGTCCTTGTGATAGTCGAGGTGGTCGTTCGATATGTTGGTGAATCCGGCGGCGGATATCTTCAGGCTGTCGACCCGGTGCTGCTCTATGCCGTGGCTGCTGGTTTCGATGGCGGCGTGGGTTATCCCCTCGGCCGCAAGCTCGTCAAGGCTCCGGTGCAGGTCGATCGAGTCGGGCGTGGTCAGGGTTTTCTTGCCGATAAGCTCGGTCGTCTGTATGCCGACCGTGCCGATGGAGGCCGAATTGACGCCGGTCATTTCCCACATCTGCCGCATGAAGTTGACGACGGAGGATTTTCCGTTCGTTCCGGTGACCGCCGCGACGAACCCCGGCTGGCGCGAATAGAAGGCCGCGGCCATGCGGGATTCGACGGCGCGTATGTTGTCCGCGAATATTACGGGGATTCCGGGATATTTCGACGCCTCTACTATATTCCTGTTTTCCTCGTCCGTGATTACGGCCGCCGCGCCTTTGGCGACAGCCGCGCCGATGAAGTCCGCGCCGTTGACCTTCGTTCCCTTTATCGCGATGAACACGTCGCCGGCCCTGACCGTGCCGGAGTTGTTGGAAACGCCGGAAACCTCCGCGTCCGCCGCGATTTCCGTGATTCCTGTTTTCCTTAGTATGTCCGCCAGCTTCATGTCTTTTCCTTCGTTGTTAGGGAATTCTAGCCTTACGTCCGCCTTTAATCAATAAGATTTTGCTTGCCGCCGCGGGCGGGGGCATATAGAATCCTGCATAGAAAGGGGCTGCTCATGGATGAGTTTGGCATGTACGATGTGATAAGGGTGTTCGACGAGGGCGCGGTGGAGCACAACCTTGGAAAGATCCGCGCCGCGACCAAGGCGGAGATTGGCGCCGTGGTAAAGGCGGACGCCTACGGCTTCGGCCTTGCGCGCGCGCTGCCGGTGTTGATGAGGCTGGGCGTCAAAAGCTATTTCACGCAGGATATAATAGAGGGCGTCGAAACCGCGGACATCCTTTCCGGTTCGCAGGCAAGCGTGCATGTGCTTGCCGGCGTGCGGGACGGGCAGGCAGGAGAGTTCATCGGGCGCGGCCTTATCCCCGTGTGCATCAGCCTGGAGCAGCTCGAATATTTCAACGATGCGGCGAAGGGTGCGGATAAAAAGCCCCGCGCCGCGATCCATTTCGACACCGGCATGAACCGCACGGGGCTTTCGCCGGCAGATGCCGGGATCCTGGCGGCAGAATGGAGCGCCCGGACGGCCAATCTGGACATAGTCCTGTACGCCAGCCACCTTCCCGGCCCGTTCGACGCCTCGGATTTGAAATCGAACGAAAGGCAGCTCGGAAGGTTCGAGCATATCCTGAAGATTCTGCCACGGCGTCCGGCCAGCCTGGCCTCCAGCCGCGGCGTGATGAAGCTCGATTCCCGCTTCCATTTCGATTTGGCGCGCGTCGGCGGCGCCCTGTTCGGCGGGCTTGCCGGATTCGAGCCGGCCCTTTCGGTATATGCGAGGATACTGCAGGTGCGCGATGTCGCGGAAGGCGGGCGCATAGGGTATTCCGGCTCCTACAGAGCTCCGCGCGGCATGAGGATCGCGATCGTCAATATCGGGTACAAGGACGGGTATTCGCGCGGCCTTTCCCACGCGAACGGATGGCGCGACCGGATTCGCGGCATGCTGCGTTCGGGCGCCGGGTTCGCGCGCTCGTACATGGCGGTCGCCGGCCGGAAATGCCCGGTCGTCGGAGCGGTTTCCATGAACAACGCGGCAATCGACGTATCCGATGTGCCGGAGGCGGAGCTTGCCCGATGCGGATGGGTCGAGGTGATAGGGGCCCGCGCATCCGTCGCGGATTTCCGCAGCGCGAACGGCTACATCCCCGTGGAGCTTCTGGTCGGTCTTTCGCGCGGCAATCCGAACGCCGTCGATTTCTCCGCGGCCGAGTTCGAGAAAAAGTCTTTTGACTTTTCGTAAAATTTTGCTAGACTGTTAAAGATTGTTCAATTTTTTAGCGGGAGGTCACCATGTCTGAAAATAAACGTAGTTTCGCGCTGGCGCGCGTGGCGACCGTCGTCGCCTTCGTATTCCTGATCGCCTCGGTCGTCGTTTTCGAGATCGGCTCGTCCAGCAAAGGCGGCGCGAAGGAAGCCGCTGCCAGGGCAAAGGATAAGGATCAGGACGTCTACCAGATGCTCGAGCTGTTCGGCAAGGCCTTCGAGATAGTGAAGGCGCGCTATGTCGACGAGGTATCGAACAAGGATCTGATTGAATCGGCAATCGACGGCATGCTTTCAAAGCGCGACCCGCATTCGGCGTTCTTGAACGAGGACGACTTCCGCGACATGAACGAGCAGACCTCCGGCGCATTCGGCGGCCTGGGCATCGAGGTCACGATGGACAAGGGCGTCGTGAAGGTCATCTCTCCGATCGACGACACTCCGGCGGCCAAGGCCGGGATCGAGCCGGGCGACCTTATCACCCACATCGACGGCGAGCAGGTCTACGGCCTGTCGCTGCAGGAGGCGATAAAGAAGATGAAGGGACGGCCGGGCAGCCGCGTCGTGCTGAAGATATTCCGCGAGAACAAGGACCCGTTCGACGTCTCGCTCGTCCGCGACGTCATAAAGGTCGACGCGGTCAAGTCGAAGGTGAAGTCCGCGGGCAAGGTCGGCTACATCCGCCTTTCGACCTTCAACGAGAACACGTACGGCGAAATGGCCAAGGAAATCGCGAAGATACGGCGCGAGAACAAGGAGATGTCCGGCTTCGTGCTCGACCTGCGCAACAATACCGGCGGGCTCCTCGACCAGGCGGTCAAGGTTTCCGACGCGTTTTTGTCCGAGGGCGAGATAGTCTCGATCATGGCGCGGCAGGAAAACGCCAGCCGCGTGTTCTTCGCGACCGAAGGCGACCTCTTGGACAACCTGCCGCTGGTCGTAATCATCAACGGCGCCTCCGCCTCGGCGGCCGAAATCGTCGCGGGCGCGCTTCAGGACCACCGCCGCGCCGTGCTTGTCGGCACGAAGACGTACGGCAAGGGCTCGGTGCAGACGCTGATACCCATGGGCGAAACCGCGCTGAAGATAACGACCGCGCGCTACTATACCCCCAGCGGCCGCTCGATACAGGGCGACGGCATAGAGCCCGACGTCGAGGTCAACCGCGCGAAAATCGAGGAGGTGAAGGAGGACAGGATATTCTCCGAGGCCACTCTTTCGAAGGCGCTGAAGAACGACACCGGCGCCGGCGGCAAGGATTCGTCGAAGCCGGGCGCGGAGGATGCCAAGGATGCCAACGACTACCAGCTCCAGCGCGCGATAGACATGGTCAGGGGACTGTCCGTGTACGAAGACAAGAACACCACCCGGCCGAAGCTGAAATCCGCGCCGAAGCCCGAAGTGAAAAAGGCGGAAAAGGCGGAGAAGAAAAAGTAGTGGGCGAGAATTTATCATTACCTAGCAAAAAAACGCAGCCCGCTTCACGCGGGCTGTATTTTTGCTGAAGCCTTCGTTATTTCACGCACGACGCCAGGCAGTCGTTGTAGTATGTGGTGGTTTTGCGTGCCTCCACCGCGCCCGATTCTTGAGATTTAACGGATCTTGGTGCTGAGTTAGAGATAGCGGCAAACACTTCGCCAGTTATGGAAACCGCGGCCAATAATGCCAGGCATATTATAGATTTCTTCATTTTATTCTCCTTTTTTATTTATTGATCCCGGGTTCAGCGTGCCGCACTCCGACCGCCTTTTTTAGCGACGCCAGCGGCGCTAGCTACGCACGCCCCGTCCTTCAGGGTATAGCCCGATTCGCAGGCCGAGCATTTGGCCTGTGCGCCGGCCGCGGCGAACAATGCGCCGATTGTCATAATCATGATGGTTTTCATGTTTGTCTCCTTTTTTGGGTTTATATACATATCCAAAAAAGTCGGGGAGTTTCTAAGAATCCGATAGTTGACAGACTCGCCGCAGTCTTTGAGGGCAAGCCGTAGGCCTGTCCTTTGAACATACACTACAGCCTCCCCGGTTATGCGCCGAGGATACGAATCAACAGTGCGTATCGACACTGCAACTATCGAGCCTTAGAAATTGGCCCGCACCCTTTCGGATACGGTTGGATTATATTACAACTGGAGGATAAATACAACTAAAATATGCCGCTTCCGTCCGCGGATCACATCCTGAAATACTTCGCCGGGTTGACGGGCCTTTCCTGCTCGCGTACCTCGACATAGAATGCGCCGCCGCCCATGGATCCCACCGGCTCGCCGGCCAATAGGCTCTGCCCCTCGCTGGCATACACCTCGGACATGCCGCCCATGATAAGGTAGTATCCGTCGCGGCTCCTGAGTATCAGGAGGTTCTTGTATCCGTAGAAGGCGCCCGAAAACACGGTGTCCGAATCGGCCGGGGCGATTACCTGCGCGCCCGCCTTCGGCCGTATGTAGACGCCCTTCGAGGTGACGCCGCTCCGTTTTCCGCCGTATTCGGTTTCGATTTTCCCCGCGACCGGCAGGGGGGCCAGCCCGCCGAAGCGCTTTGCGACTATCTTTGCGGGACCGCCGGCCTTCATGCGGTCGGCCTCCTGCTTTTTGCGAAGCGCCTCCGCCTTCTTTAGGAACTCCTCGATTGTCCTTGATTCGGCGACCAGCTTCTTGATCTCCGCCTGCTTCTTCTTGTTCTGGCTCTCCAGCTTCGCGTACGAGGAGCGCTTCGACTTGATTAGGTGCGATATTTTGTCCTTCTCGCTCTTGACCTTCGAGGACAGGGAATGGATTTCCAGCTTCGCCCCTATGATTTTGTTCTTCAGCGCGACCAGCTCGTCCATATCCGCCCTGAAGCGGACCCTCATGCGGTTCAGCTCGGCCACCACGCTTTTGAGGAGTATCGAGGACAGGAGTATGGTTTCGATGCGCCCCGGGCTGGCGGCCAGGTATCCCTTCGGCACGCGCGAGATGTTTTCGAACACTGCGATTATACGGGTCAGCTCGGCGTTGTTGCCCTCTATCTTGCGGTTGAGTATGCGCTCCCGCTCCCGCAGGCCGGCCAGCTGGCGGTCGTACCCGCCTATCTGCCGCTCATAGCGCTTGATGTTGCCGGCGACCTCGACCAGCTTGTCCTGGGTTTGCTTTATCTCGGATGAAAGCCTGCTCGATTCCTTGGCCAGCTTTGCGGATTCCTTCTTCTTCGCCTCGATTTCCTTGTTTATCTTGTAAAGGCTGTCCGCGCCCTTCGACTGCGCGCATGCGTTCCCGGCGATGCCGGCAATCGCGACTGCGGCGGCGAAATATAGCGAATTCCTCTTCAACAAAACCGTTGCTCCGTTCGAAACGTATGTTATACTGGACGCGGGAAATATGCAAGGAAATAGGCATGGGTTTCGATTTTCTGGATGACGGCGGGGTGAAGGCTCTGTTCTCGCTGTTCCGGCGCGCGGGCATCTCGCTGTACGCCGTCGGCGGTGCGGTCAGGAACGGCCTTTTGGGACTGCCGGCGAAGGATGTGGACTTCGCCACTCCAGCCCTTCCCTCCGCGGCCGCGGCCCTGCTTGAATCCGCGGGCGTGGAATGCGACGCCTCGGCAAGTAAGTTCGGCGCCGTAATCGCGGGCATAGGCGGCGGGCGGTTCACGATAACGACTTTCCGCCGCGACGCGTACGCGCGGCCGCATTTTCCGGCCGTTCGGTTCGTGGAAAGCCTGGAGGTCGATTCAAGGCGCCGCGATTTCGCCATGAACGCGGTGTATGCCGACGGCGGCGGAGCGGTTTTTGACCCGCAGGGCGGACGCGCCGACATATTGGAAAAAAGGGTCGTGCGCTTCATAGGGGATGCGGACAAAAGCGTCCGCGACGATCCTCTGCGGATACTCCGCTACTTCAGGTTCTGCGGCGAATACTTCCATGAAAGCTTCGACGCGCCGTCGCTGGCCGCGTGCGCGCGGAACATCCGGCTTGTCGAGGCGCTTCCCGCCCGCAAGGCGGCCTATGAAATAGAAAGGTTGATTTTTTCGCCGGGCTATGGTGTAATACGGGATGTATGGGCGGGGCAGGACATCTCCGCCTATACTCTTGAATTCATAAGGAAACATCGCCATGAAGGCTGAAAAGGCCGGCTTCGTCGCGCTTTTGGGCGCAACCAACAGCGGAAAATCGACCTTCCTGAACGCCGCGCTCGGCACGAAGGTGTCGATAACCTCGCACAAGGTGCAGACCACCAGAAGCCGGATACTCGGCATAAAGAACATCGGGAGGACGCAGGTGGTGTTCGTCGACACGCCGGGCATTTTCACGGCCTCCGGCCGGTTCGACCGCGCGATGGTCGGCGCGGCCCTGCGCGCGATGGATGAATCCGACGCCGTCGTGCTCATCCTGGATGCGGCGAAGGGCGCAACCGGGACTTTCGATTCGATTGCGGCCAGGCTCGGGACGATCTCGGCGCCGGTCGCACTCGCCCTCAACAAGGTGGATCTGGTGGACAAGCGCTCGCTCCTCGGCCTTGTCCGCAATATTACGGAGCGCGCGCCCGGCCTGTTCGAGGAGGTGTTCATGATATCCGCGCTGAAGAACGACGGCGTGGACGGCGTGGTCGGGTGGGCGGCTTCGAAAATGCCGTCGGCGAAGTGGTATTTCGAGGATGGCCGCATAAGCGGCATGCCGCTTTCATTCCAGCTGGCTGAAATCACGCGCGAGCAGGTTTACGCCTATCTGCACCAGGAGCTGCCGTACGCGATCGCGGTGAAGACCGATTCGATAAAGGAAGGCGCGGGGCTCTCCGTCGCCCAGACGGTTTACGCGAGCCAGGAGGGGCACAAGCCGATCATCATAGGCGCGAGAGGCGCGAAGCTGAAGGCGATCGGCACGAAGGCCAGGCTCGAAATGGAGCGGCTGCTGAAACGGAAGGTGAACCTGTTTCTGGATGTGAAGCTCAGGAAGGACTGGCACGAGGCGCCGGAGTTTTTCAAGGACATCGGGCTGGAGTACAAGGGCTGATCGGACTCGAGCCGCGCTTTGCCCGCCGCCTTCCGCCTGTCCGTCGTTTCCTGTTGTAATTTTCGCAAACAAATATGTAATATGCTGATTCACGTAGCGGATGAAAAGTCCCGCTATGGAGTGTAGAAACTCCTAGGATAGGACTCCAGCTCAGGCTGGAGGGTTGCGGAATACTCAATACGCGGCACTATATATCCTATAGTTTCTAACCTCCTGCCACTTGTTTCAAGTGGCGCAAGTTTAACGCAAAGCAGGCTGCCGCAGTTTTTTCTGTTGTAATTTCATTTTTTCTATAGTAGCGTGGAGCTAAGCGTGGGCAATCCCATGCTTAGCGTCCATGGAGGATGCGGGACTTTAACAAGTCTTTTTGATTGACGAGCGTTGATATGCTGCTTCAAATGCATATCCCCCGACGGCCTGTCGGGGATTCCTTGGCGTATGTCCAGAGGGTTCGCCCTTAAAGGC
>JAISNH010000007.1 GCA_031276335.1 Rickettsiales bacterium | reverse complement strand
ACCGACCAGAAGAACGCCCTTCGGAATCTTCGCGCCAAGGCGGGAGTAGCGCCCCGGATCCTGCAGGAAATCGACTATCTCGGTGACCTCCTCCTTCGCGTCGTCTATGCCCAGGACGTCCTTGAAGTAGACCTTCATAGTGTTCTGCGTCAGCATCCTGACGTTCGCCTTGCCGGCCGCGAACTTGTCGCCGCGCATGCTCTTGAATATCATAACTAGCACGAATATCCACAGTATGGTGCCCAGAACGTCGATCATACGCATAAGGCCGATGCCGCCGCCGGAATCAATCCTGACGTCCGTGGGGACGCCCTTGTCCTCCAACAGCTCGAACAGGCGCGGGTACGGAATAATCTTCGTTTCGAACTTCAGCAGCTCCGCCCTTTTCGCATCGCCAAGCGCGGCGGCGGCCTTCCTTTCGGCCTCGTCCCTAATCACTATCTTCTTCAGGGCCTCGCCGGCCTCGGTCTTGTACGGGTCCTTGAATTTTCCCTCGACCATGTCGCCCCTTATCACCACGCCGTCGACATAGCCGGCCTTCACATAGCCCAGGAAGTCGGAGAACAATATCACGTTCGCCCCGCTTTTTTCTCGGGAGTCCCCGCCGGCGCGGAAAAACAGGCCGACAAACATCGCCGCAATTAAAAAAACGTAAAGGCCCTTCCAAAATCTGCTCATTCGAACGCTTCCATAACGGGGTTTCAACAGGACTTCGAGTCTATATCAGGAAATTATTTTTTGCCACATGTTTTTTTGGCGCGCGGAGGCTCCGGCTCCATCGAAACCATGCCGGATCCAAGCCCGGAAAACTTGAATCCGCCGAGCGTCGCGCCGCGTCCGAGCGAGCCCCCGGAGATTTTCGAATACAGGCGGAGGAGCGGGGCCAGGCGCGGCGGATAATCATTTCCGGATTCCCTCCGTACCAGCTCGGCGAGCGCGCGAAGCGCCACCTCCTCCGGCGCCTGCCCGAACATCGCGGCATCGAGCACGGTTTTTCCGTCCCGCCCGGACACCGCGGAGGCCAGCAGCCGCTCCGCGTAAAATTCGATCGCGCCGGCCGCCCTCTTCATGTTCGCCATGGTGTTTTCCAGCCGCCGCGGAGAAAGCCCCAGCCCGGACAAAAGGCTGGCCAGCTTCCGAATCCGCGCGCGCTTGTACCTCTCGTCCCCGTTGCTGGGGTCCTCAACCCACGGCTGGCGGCGCTCCTCAAGGTACGAGCGCAGATCGGATTTCGGGAAACCCAGCAGCGGGCGTACAACCATAACGCCGCCGCGGGGGGAGACCTCCTCCATGCCCTTCAGGCCGAAAACCCCGCTGCCGCGGGCCAGATTCAGGAAAAAAGTTTCCGCCTGCTCGTCCGCGTTGTGCGCGACAAGAAGGAAGCCGATCCCGTTTTTCCCGCAATAATCGACGAGCATTCCATAGCGGTATTCGCGAGCGCGCATCTCGATATTCGAGGACGGGATTTCGCCCGTATAAGCCAGGATTTCGTGCGCAATTCCGCGCCTCCGCATCCATGCGCCAACCTTTTCCGCCTCGAGCGCGCTTTCCGGGCGCAGGCGGTGGTCGACGGTAACAGCCGCCAGCTGCGCCCTGTTCCCAGCCCATTTCGCGGACAGGAGCGCGAGCGCCATCGAATCGGAGCCGCCCGACAGGGCGACGGCGATTTTCCCGGGCGCGGCGGGCAGCAGCTCCGCCATTTTCGCCGCGAATTTCCTTTCAATATCCATACCGCGATTATCGGGCAGGGGCGGAAAATTTGCAACGCTTTAATTCAAGGGGCGACACATTTATAAGTGGATTTTAACAGACGGGGAATATATAATGGATTTTGGCAGAGAAAAATGCCTAGAGGCCTCAAATCCTCGTAACACCGAATGGCACTCCAGCGCCGGCTGGAGGGTTGCGGAATAACCAATACGCGACGCTATATGTGTTATGTAGTTTGAGCTTCCAGCCGTTTTCCGACGCTGGTTTTTTAGATAACAAAAGGGAGAAGATGATGAAAACCACGAATCTATTCATACTGGCATTCCTTGCCGCTGCAGAGGGCGCCGCCGGCGCCGGAATCCAAACCGGCCATTCCCTCTATACATGCATCAAAAGATGCGAGGCCGACAGCAGGGACAATCCCGAAATATTGGAGCCCTGCTATAAAAGATGCAACTCCCGGTAACGAAAACCCCTCCAAGCAGATTACGGCACGTCTTTTCGCAAACCCGGCGGGCGGAATTGACGGGAATATGCCAGCCATGCGGAAACGCAAGGCGTTCGGCCATTGCTTTTGAAGCCGCCGAAAAGAACTTTGCAATCGCGCGGATATTTTCATATACTGGAAAACAGCGGGGAAAACATCCGCGGAGGCTTCGAACCCTCATTGACGCCGAAAGGCAGCACCTCCAGCTTAGGCTGGAGGACTGCGGAATACCAAATACGCAGTGCTATTCAATGTAGTTCGAACTTCCAGCCGTTTTCCACGTCATATTTCAACCAAAAGAAAGGGAAGCAAAATGAAAACACACACCCTGATTGCGGCAATCGCGCTTTTAACGGCGGCTCCCGCGTCCACCCAGGCACAAAAAGCAAGAGAGGCCATCAGTCTGGACTGCAACGCTGCATGCGAATCGGCACAGAGCCATCCGAAACTGGCAAACGCCTGCAAGGCGGCGTGCGAGGAGGCGAACGAATGCTCGAGAAGCAAGTTCTGCAAAACCAAGGACTGCATGCGCGAATGCACGCAATGAAAAAACCGGGTCGAAACCCGGCTTTTTCATTCCCATCGGCGCATCTACCTTTCGTATATCCGCGCCTCTTCGGACTTCACGTCGTCCATCTGCATCGTGAGCGCCGCGGGTTCCGCCATCCCGAGCCCGAATTCCTCATCAACGGCCATGCGCCGGTTATCGCCGCATGGATATCCATGGCAGGCCAAATTTTTCTTTCAATTAGCCGGAACATCAAATATAATACACTTGCGACGGGTGACTCCCGTCGTGAGGCTCATTACCTCTACGGTTGCCCATCCGGGCGTAAACCCTCCAACTTAGGGTTGGAGTGTTGGGGAATATATCGAATACCCGGCGCTATCCGTGATAGTAATGAGCTCCAACCAGCTATCCGTCATAGCAAATTAAATAAGGAAGAAAAATGAAGAAAACTATAATCGCAATAGCGCTTGCGGCAGGAATAGCAACCGCCGGCGGAGCGCAAGCCGGCGTACTGGGATGCACCGCCGTGTGCGAGCAGACCAGGGAAGGCAAAATCTACAGAGAGTGCATAAGGGCGTGCGAAGAGGTGAATGCCTGCTTCGCCGAGAAAGGATGCTCGGGAAAGATGTGCGCGAGGAAATATCCCGAATGCGAAAAATAACGAATCCCAGGCTTGAAAAAAATCCCGGATAAGCTCCGGGATTTTTTCGAATCCGCTACAGATTATTTCTCGTAGATCCGCACCTCTTCGGACTTCACGTCGCCCATCTGCAGGGTCATGGCGACGCGCGAGGCGGGCAGTCCCATGCCGGTAAGCGAGCCCATCACCTTCTTGACATTCGGGACCAGGGTCTTTTCCGCCGTCGGCGTGCCGAACGGCATGACGCCGGAAACCTCGAAGGTCGCGGACGGGTTGCGCTCGAGCGCGCGGCTCATGGACTGGTACAGGGCCTCCTCGTAATCCACATCCGCCTTGTCGAACTTTATCACGGCCAGAGGGCGCGCGCTGGACAAGGCCGCGAAGGGCATCCTGCCGACAGGAGCCGAAGGCGCGGCAATCACATCGTTCGGGAACGAGCGCCTCGCCGGAGCCTGCACCGGCGTCCTTTTGGCCGGCCGGCCGTATTCGCCGCGGCTTTCCGAAATGAACGCGTTGTAGGAATCGTCCGAGGAGAACATAGAGCCACCGTCGGAGAAGAAGTCCTGCGAGCCGCCGGCTCCGTACAGCTTGCCGTTCTTTATGTTGAGGGCGACGTCGTTGAGGTTGTATTTCTCGCCGTCGACATAGGCCTGCTGGCGGTCGGATTCCTGGCTGACCTGGCGGGCGAACACCGATATGTTGGAGCCGGTCTGACGGGCTTCCTCCTCAAGCGCGCGGAGCTGCTTGTGGTCGTCTTCGGTCGCGCCCCTGATCTTGTAGGCGGCCTGTATCGAGCCCACCATGTACTCCACCATGCTCTGGTCGCTCTCGACGTCGGCAGTCAGGCGCTTTATGTCGAAGGCGATGTTGCTGACCTTCTCGAGCTTCGCGCGCGCATCCTTCCACTCGTCCATCAGGTCCGGGTTGCCGGGCGTGGTGCCCAGCTGCAGCTTCGAATTTATCTGCGCCACGGCGGTGCGGTAGTCGGAAACGGCCGCGTTAGTTTCGGCGCGCATCGAGGTGAGCGCGGTCTTCCGCCCCTCGACGACCTTCTTGACCTGCTCCTGCTCGGAGCGGAAGTTGGCGATCTTGTTCTTCATGAAGGTGCCGTCGAATCCGGAGGACGAACTTTTCGCCCCGGCGCCCGAATCTCCGCCGAATAGCGCGTCGTTGCCCGAAGAGCATGCCGAAACAAGTGCTATTACAAGTAATGCCGTAAGTTTTTTCATATTCATTTGATAACCCCTAAGTTATTTAAGTTATAACCACCTGCAAAATCCACAGATGAGTGAATCATAGAACTTTTCTTCCTAAAAAGCAATCTAAAAAGAATCGAAAATCACATGCGCAGCAACCGCTCTATGCGGGCCTCTATCGGAGGGTGGCTCGCCATGAGGGAGCCCGGCGCAATGCCCGCGTGGGGCCAGGCGATGCAGGCAAGCCCGAACGATTTCTTCCCGGCCAGCGCCTCGACCGCCGAATCGCCCCCTATCTTCCCGAGCGCGGAGGCCAGCGCCTTCGGATTGCGGGTCAAAAGCGCGGCCGAGGCATCCGCCGCATACTCCCTGGTGCGCGACACAGCCATGCTTATCACCGGGGCCACGAAGAAGTTGAATATGACGAGCGCGAGCCAAACGGCGAACAGAACCAGGATCACCCCGCCAGCCGCCTGGCTGCTTTTCCCGGAGCTGCGCCGAGCCGCGCCGTTTCCCATCGACCTTATCATCCTCATCGCTATGTCGGCCATGAAGGCGAGCACCCCGAATCCGGTGATAATCAGCATGTTCAGCCGCATGTCGCGGTTCTTTATATGCGCCATTTCATGCGCTATCACCCCCTCCAGCTCGACCGGGTCCAGCTTCTTCAATATGCCGGAGGTGAGCGCTATGCTGGCCGAGGCCGGGCTTCTTCCGGTTGCGAACGCGTTCAGGCTTTCGTCGTCGACTATATATACCGCGGGCGTCGGAAGGCCGGCGGCAAGCGCGACGTTTTCCACCGTCCGGAGCACCGGCCTTATTTCCGGACGGCTTTCAAGCGCCCTCCTGGCGCCGGCGAAATCCAGCATCATCCTGTCGCCGAAGAAGTACGAGATGGCTATCCAGCCGAGAGCGACGGCGATTATCGGGATCGAGACCGCAAGCGCGTATCCCGCCGCCGCGTACAAATCCGGGAAACCAGCGGGATTTACGCCCGCATATTTTTTCAGCAGCTCCAGCCCGAATTCGGCCGCGCTTCCGTCATCCATCATCGAAAGCGCCGCGAAGGCCAGCGCGAAGGCCAAAAGGATGAAGCTGGCCGGAAACATGAACAGCAGGAAAACCGTGCGGCGGTCGTTGTCCCGCATATGGTCGTGCGCGCTTATCGGAGCCGGCATCTAGAACCGCACCTTCGGATTCGCCTTCTCGGATTCCTCGATTTCGAAGTATTCCGCCTTGGCGAAATTCATCAGCCCGGCCATAAGATTGCCGGGAAACGTGACGACCGCGGTGTTCAGCGACAGGACGCAGGTGTTGTAGAACTGGCGCGCGGCCTGTATCTTCGTTTCGGTGTCGGACAGCTCGCGCGAAAGCTCGACGAAGCCCTCGTTCGCCTTCAGGGCGGGATATGCCTCGCCCAGCGCGAAAATCGAGCCCAGGCCGCGGGCAATCTCGCCCTCGGTCCTGGACAGCTTTTCCGGATCCCTGGCCTTCAGCCCCTCCATCCCGGCGCGGCGCGCGCGGACGACGCCCTCAAGAGTGGCGCTTTCGTGCTTCGCGTATCCCTTCACCGTCTCGACCAGGTTGGGTATCAGATCGTAGCGCCGCTTCAGCTGCGTGTCGATGGTAGACCACGCCTCCTCCACCTGCGATTTTTTCGCCGCGAGCGAATTGTACAGAGCTATCGCGTAAAGCGCGACGACCGCGATGCCGGCAAGCGTGTAGGTATATGCGTCCATGTCCGTTCTCCTTGGTTGCGTTCGTTATAGCACGATTGTACAACTGCGGACACGCATTGACAATAAAATTTTACGACAGCCCGCTTTCGGTCAGCCCGGCATGGACTTTAGTATAATGGGAGGGATGAAGAAGGTAGACCCCAAACTTCATCCCGTAAGATTCCGGCTTTCGCCGGAATGACGGCGTGGTGTGGATTCCCGGACGAACCGGGAATATCGCCCCGCCCCGAGCCCCGCCGACACAACGGCGGGACACGGGGAAAAGGCTGAGCTTCTTCAATATTTATTCGGACTTTTTGTCATAGTTGTCCATTGTTTTGTCTAATATAC
>JAISNH010000006.1 GCA_031276335.1 Rickettsiales bacterium | reverse complement strand
GAAAACGACACGCCGATGAAGCTGAACCTGTTCCCGTTCAAGATCGGAATAGAGGCCCCCGTCTATCTTTATACGATAGTCGCCGTGTTCCTTGGCATGATTATCGGCATAATACTTTCCAAAATCCACAGGATAAAGCAAAAATAGCAAGGAGAAAATAAGTGAACTGGATAACAGATGTTTTGCGTCCGAAGATAAAGACATTGTTTTCGAAGATAAAGGATGTGCCCGAAAACATGTGGGTGCCCTGCCCAAAATGCTCTACCCTGCTCTACAAAAAAGACCTGCCGAAGCACCTGAACGTGTGCCCGAAGTGCGATTTCCACATGTTCTTTCCGGTCGGGGAGCGCCTGAAAAACCTGTTCGACGACGGCAAGTTCGCAAACCTGAAATTACGCAAGACCACGGACGATCCCCTGAACTTCAAGGATCTGAAGAAATACAAGGACCGCCTGGCCCAATACCGCGAAACGGCCGGCACGCATGACGCCATAATCGCCGGCGAGGGAAAGATCGACGGCATTCCGGCAGTCATCGCCGCATTCAACTTCGAATTCATGGGCGGATCTATGGGAACGTACGTCGGCGAGGCGATACTGAAGGCGGCGGAAACCGCGGCCGCGGCCAAGGCCGCTCTTATCATAATACCGGCTTCCGGCGGCGCGAGGATGCAGGAAAGCATGCTCTCCCTTATGCAAATGGCGCGCACCACCCTTGCCATCGGAAAGGTGCGGGACGCGGGACTGCCGTACATCACGGTATTCACCAATCCGACGACGGGCGGGGTGTCCGCATCGTTCGCGACCCTCGGCGACATACACATCGCGGAAAAGGGCGCGACAATCGGGTTCGCGGGAAAGCGCGTGATCGAACAGACGATAAAGCAGAAGCTGCCGCCCGAATTCCAGACCGCGGAATACCTGAAGGAGCAGGGGCTTATCGACATAGTCGTCCACCGCAAGGACCTGCGCGCGACGCTTGCCGACATCCTTAAAATACTCATGCACAAATAGGGCGCGAAAAATGATTTACCTGGATTTCGAGAAGAACATCAAAAAACTGGACGCGAAAATCAAGAGCCTGGAGCCGGACGCGGGAAAGCCGCACGCGAAGGCGAAGCTGGAAAAACTGCAGGCGAAGTACGACGAGGAGCTGGAAAAGGCGTATTCCGACCTTGCGCCGTGGGACCGGGTTCAGGTCGCGCGCCACCCGGAGCGTCCCCATGCCCTAAACTACATCCACGGCATGGCCGACGGCTTCATCGAACTTGCCGGCGACCGCATGTTCGCGGACGACCGGGCCATCGTCGGCGGCATAGGCTACATCAACAAAATCCCGGCCATGATAATCGGCGAGGAAAAGGGCGACGACACCGAAGCGCGCATAAAGCACAATTTCGGAATGCCGAAGCCGGAGGGATACCGCAAGGCGGTGCGCCTTATGGAGCTGGCGGACAAATTCTCGCTGCCGGTCGTGATGCTGGTCGATACGACGGGCGCATATCCGGGCGCGGACGCGGAGGCGCGCGGGCAGGCGCAGGCTATCGCGAGCTCGATACAGAAATGCATAGATTTGAACGTGCCGTCGGTTTCCGTGATAATCGGCGAAGGCGGTTCGGGCGGCGCCATAGCGCTTGCGATTGCGAACACCGTGTTCATGCTTGAAAATTCGGTGTATTCGGTCATATCCCCGGAAGGGTGCGCCTCGATCTTATGGCGCAGCCAGGATTACAAGGAGGAGGCGACGAAGGCGTTGAAAATGACGGCGGACGATTTATTGGCGCTGAAAATCATCGACAACATAATCGCCGAGCCCATCGGCGGCGCGCACCGGCACAAGGATACGGTAATCGCGAACGTGAAGGCGGCGGTTTCGGACGAACTAGCATCGCTCATGAAGCTGTCCCCGAAGCAGCTTAGGGAAAAACGCAGCGAAAAGCTGGAAAAGATGACGCGCAAGTAGGCGCCCGAAGCCGTCCATCGATGGCCTTCCGGCCGTAATATACAGGCAAAGAAGCCGCGGGAATGGCGTTCAAAGTCAAGTCAGCGTAAAATACTTGTTGATCTTCAGTATGGTGGCCAGGAACGGCAGGTGGGATTTGTATTCCTCCAGCTGGGACGTAAGGACGGCGGAGCCGGTGAAGAACACGAACTGCGCTCCGTCGATCTGGAACTGTACCTTCGTGCAGTTTTTCGTGGCGAATTTCCCGGCGAGTATCTGGTATCCGGTAATCGCTATCTCTTTTCCTATTATTTCGGAAATGCGTCTTTTTTCACCGGCAAGGGCCGGAGGACGCGAACAGAAATCAGAGAATCTCTTGAGCGCGGGCGGATTTGAATCCATTTTTAATCTCCCTCAGCGACCGCAACACTTCCTCCAGGCGGATGCGAATCTTCAGGTTGAACGTATTGGCCCATTGCAGCCATCCCTTCGTCGAGCCGACGGAAGACTGGTAATGCGAGAACGTGATCCGGCCGCGAGCGAACATTTCCGGCAGGCGGTCGAGCCGGCGCATCACGCGCTTCGCGGTCGACTTCCGCAACAGTATGTAGTTGTCGAAGTGCCGGTATCCCAGGAAGTCCACGCCGTGCCTTACCGGGAAAAGGTCGCATTTGGAAAAGGTAAGCTTCAGGCTGGAGGATAGGTAGTCCCGAAGCCGCGCCGCGGCGCTGGCGAGCACCCTCTTGTCGTCGTGATACAGGCAGAAGTCGTCGCAATAGCGCACGTAGTCCCGTATCTTCAGCTCGGATTTCACGAAGTGGTCGAGCTCGTTCAGGTACAGGTTGCCGAACCATTGCGAGCAGAAGTTGCCGATGGGCGCATTCTTGCCGCCGGGGAACGAGCGCACTATGTTCTCGACCAGCCACATGACGTCCGGATCCTTCACCTTGCGGGCGATCATGCCCATAAGGACGTCGTGGTTTATGCTTGGATAAAATTTCGATATGTCGCATTTCAGGCAGTATTTGTTGCGGCGGACGAACTCCATCGTCTTCCGGCTGCCGGAATGCATCCCGCGCCCGGTGCGGCATGCGTAGCTTTCCTCGATGAAGCGCTTTTCCCATATGGGGATAAGGACGTTCATCAGGGCGTGCTGCACTATGCGGTCGGGATTGAAGGGCAGTATGTATATCAGCCTGGGCTTCGGCTCGTAAATCTGCTTTTCGTGGTAGCGGGCGGTACGGAATTTTTTCGACGCGACGAGCTGGCGCACGGCTTCCAGGTTTTCGGCGCGGTTGAGCTCGAACTTCTTCACGGCGCGCTTGCTTTTCTTGTGCTTTATCGCGCGCTCGTAGGCAAGGGCGAAATTTTCAGGGGAAATCAGGGTTTCCCAAAGGTTCCCGATGCGCCTTACCATTACGCGTCCCCCATTGGGAAAGATGAACAGGAGTTCTCGCTTCCGGTTTCCCTACTAACGAAAACTCCACCTCGCTTTGTATTTTCCCACCCAAAGGAATGTCCAAAAGGGCACACAATGGACGAGAGGGTCATGCGTCCAGCCTTGAGGCCGTCATTGAGGTTATCAGAGCCATCAAGTCTCCCGCCGCGCTCGCAAAAACGACCGGCCGACTCCCGAAGATTCGTCCCATTTGAACTGGTATTCGAGCAGTTGTTGTTGTTGCCGTTGTTGTTGTTGTTGCCGTTGCAGCCGCCATTCGACTGGGACGAATCAAGCACGCAAGAAAAAACCCGGCCAAAAGGCCAAAGAAGCCAAGCGAACTTGATCCGGCCACAACGCACGCTACCAAAAACACGCAGCACGCGCGCTGCCTTTGAGACACATAACCGATTCTGTAGATAGTCGTTGAACATGATCTTCTTTCCCCTCATGCCATACCATACATAGGCATATTTCCATTGTCAATAACTTTTTTTAGTATGGTAATATTTTTTTTCACTACCCTTGGACACGAACCGGCAGTTCTAAGGCTCGTCGCTTGCTCCGCTCCTCGCCAAGAACAGCCTCGTTCGGGTTCAATAACTTTTTTTAGTATGGTGATATTTTTTTTCACCACCCTTGGACACGAACCGGCAGGCGTTTGTCATAGCGGCGCTTGATGCCGCTATCCAGGTAGTGAAGGATTCCTTATATGGACTGGATTGTCGGGTCAAGCCCGACAATGACGGGTTGGTGTGGATTCCGGCGTCAAGCACCGGAATGACGGACTGCGAGGTCTGCGGGGGAATGACGGAGGGCGGCGGATACCGCCCTGCGCCGGTATGACGACTAAAGGCACTGGAATAACAGACATTATGGCGAAGGCGCCGAATCGCGGACAGGAACGATTCTGCAAGAATAAAAAACCGACAAACCGACAACAGTCCGAATATCGCCCCGCCCCGAGCCCCGCCGACACAACGGCGGGACACGGGGAAAAGGCTGAGCTTCTTCAATATTTATTCGGACTTTTTGTCATAGTTGTCCATTGTTTTGTCTAATATAC
>JAISNH010000112.1 GCA_031276335.1 Rickettsiales bacterium | reverse complement strand
ACAGCTGCGATATGTGGAGCTCGGAGTACGAGCCTTTCGGCGTTTCGCGCTTCAGGCGCTTGTCGGCGCAGCCCTCGATTCCGACGACTTCGATTCGCACCTTGTTCGCGCGCGCCCATTTAAGAAGCGTGAATGGCAGCTCCTTGTCGCCGGCGATAAGGCCTATTGCGGAGGGTTTCGCGGCCTTCATTGCTCCTCCGGCTCCGTCTTGTACTTCCCGCGCGGCTTGGCGATTATGCGGCGGGAATCCTTTTCGATGAATTCGAAAATCCTGTGCGCGACCGGGTATTTGTCATAGACCGATTTCGCGATTGCGACGCGCTCCGCCCACAGTCCGTCGCTCGACAGGAAAAGGTCCTTGTACACATCCTTGATTATCCGTATGTCTTCGATGGAAAAATTGTTGCGCTTCAGCCCCACCAGGTTAAGCCCGTCCAGGTTCTGGGGGCGGATTCCCGCGGACATGCCGTAGGGTATCACATCCTGCGACACGCCGGTCATTCCTCCGACTATGGCGTACGCGCCGACGGTGCAGAACTGGTGCACGGAGGATCCACCGCCGATTATGGCGCGCTCCTGGATTATCACTTCGCCGCCCAGGGTCACGCCCTGCGACAGGATCGCATGGTCGAATATCTCGCAGTCGTGCCCGATATGGCAGTGCGACATCAGGTAGACGTCGTCGCCGATCCAGGTGCCGCGCGGGGAATTCGGGGTGCCCGCGTGTATGTTGGTGAATTCGCGGACGACGCATCCCGCGCCTATAGTCACGGTCGTTTTTTCCGCATCCGAGAATTTCAGGTCGTGCGAATGGTTGCCTATGGTCACGAACTGGTGTATGAACGATCCGTCGCCGATAGCGACGTTTCCTTCGATTATCGCGTTGGATTTCAGGGTGTTGTACCGGCCGATGGAAACGTTGTCACCGATTATGCACCACGGGCCGATTACGGTCCCCTCTCCTATTTCGGCCTTCGGCGACACCATGGAGGTCGGATGCACTTCCACGCCCTTGCGCGCGAACAGCACCTCGTCCGGGATCAGCTGGTTTGACTTTGCATTCATAAAAAATCCCCGTTTTCTGAGATTAATTATAGGACGGATGTAAATTTTCTCAATACAAGTTTTGTTACTAAATGTTACAAATCCCGCCCTTGATATTCGCGGATGAAAGGGGTAAAATCGCCTTATGTCGAAGAAAAGCACAATGAACGAAGGTATCGGGGAGCTCTCCGAGGACTACTTGGAAAAGCCGGTCGCGCCGATCGGGGAGCGTTATGCGAGGGGCCCCGACAGCCTCGCCAACCGCCTTGCCGGGGTAATCCGGAAATTCGCGCCGAAATACGGATTCATCAGCGCCGACATAATCCTGAACTGGGAGGCGATCGCGGGAGCCGAGGTCGCGCGCATGGCCGCGCCGCACAAAATATCGTTCCCGCGCGGCCGGCGGCAGGACGGAACCCTTTTCATAAGGCTGAAGAATTCGTCGTTCGCCGCTGTAATCCAATACCGCTTCCCGGCGATAATCGACCGCGTGAACACATATTTCGGCTACAACGCGGTTGCGAAAATATTGGTGAAGCGGTAAATGCCGCCGCAATCAAGCCGCGTGATCCCGCCTCATTTTTCCCGGCCGCGGCAAGGCAGCACCTTGAACAGCACGTCTATCTGCCTCCGGCTAAGCGTGCTAATGTCCACAAGCAGCTTTCCGAAGCAGAAGCGGAAGCGGATTTTCCCCAGCAGCCTCATGGACAGCAGGGTAAGGATCGACGCGGCCGCGTAAAGCACCTTGCGTCCCTTTTCTTTCCGCACCTGCATATAGGGCATGAATCTCTGGTTTTTGCGCCTGTTGCGCTTGTCGGGTTCAGGTTCTGGATCTGGTTCTGTTTTCATTTGCTATCCGAACAGCTTTTTCAGGAACCCACCTTTCTGCGCGGTCTTTGTCCGCTCCAGCTTGTCTGCGGGGGTTTTCTTCAAAAGCTCCTGGTTCTTGATTGTCCTCTGATCGTTCTTGAAGCGTCCGCCCATCGGCTCCTTCTCGCGGAAATATCCGCCGATTTTGCGGTCCAGGTCCATTTTTTCGATGATATAGGCCTTCTCGTTCAGGATCGTATCGTCGCCGTTGATGATGATGCTCGTATCGTACCTGTCCTCCAGCTCCAGTATGTCTTCGCGCTTCTGGTTCAGGGTGTACAAGGCGACGTCGGACGGAATGGAAACGTATATCCGCTTCGACACCTTCCTCAGCAGCTCCTCCTCTATGTGGCGCAGAAGGTTGATCGAGGCCGTCTGCACCGAGGGCACCAAGCCGGTTCCAAGACAATGCGGACAGGTCTTGTGGCTGACCTCGAGGAAGCTCGGACGCAGCCTCTGTCGTGAAATTTCCATAAGCCCGAACTGCGACAGCTTCGCCATCTGTATCTTCGCGCGGTCCTTTTTCAGGGCCTCGCGCATCTTCTGCTCGACCGCCTGGTCGTGCTTGCTCTCCATCATGTCGATGAAGTCGACGACCACCAGCCCGCCCATATCGCGCAGCCGCAGCTGGCGCCCTATCTCGATTGCGGCCT
Organism: Rickettsiales bacterium; assembly: GCA_031276335.1. Classification (GTDB taxonomy): domain Bacteria; phylum Pseudomonadota; class Alphaproteobacteria; order Rs-D84; family CACZYB01; genus JAISNH01. The sequence continues at coordinate 237 of JAISNH010000112.1, read as the reverse complement.
CCAGGTTGGTCTTCAGGGCGGTTTCCTCTATCCCGCGCTCCTTGGTCGCCTTGCCCGAATTGACGTCGATTGCGGTCAGCGCCTCGGTAGGGTTGATGACCAGATAACCACCGGACGGCAGCTTCACAATCGGGCTCTGCACCGCCTCCAGTTGGGCCTCTATGCGGTATTCGATGAACAGGGGTGCCGGATTGTTGTAACGCTTGATTTTCTTCATGTCCTCGAAGTTTATGGACT
>JAISNH010000063.1 GCA_031276335.1 Rickettsiales bacterium | reverse complement strand
GGTAAGCGCGAATTCGCCCTATTTGTGGCCTATCATTTCCTCGGATACAAGGACGGGAATGAACTTGTTGCCGTTGTGCACCGCGAAGGTAAGCTCGACCATCGTCGGCAGTATAGTGGAGGCGCGGCTCCAGGTCTTTATCGGCTTCCTGTCGTTTTTCTCGTTGGCCAGCTCCACCTTCTTCAAAAGAGAGGGATGGATGTACGGGCCTTTCCAAACAGATCTCGTCATAAACGCTCCTTATTTCTTCTTATTCAAATGCCGGCTTCTCAAAATAAACCTGTCGGTGAACTTGTTGGTTCTTGTCCTATATCCCTTCGCCGGCTGTCCGGTCGGGCTGACCGGGTGCTTTCCGAAGGTGCGTCCCTCGCCGCCTCCATGCGGATGATCGACCGGATTCATGGCGGTTCCGCGTACATGCGGGCGGCGGCCAAGCCAGTTGGACCTGCCGGCCTTGCCAAGGTTGACATTCCTCTGGTCCGGGTTCGAAATCGCGCCAATCGAGGCATAACAGCGGGAATCGACCAGGCGGAGCTCGCCCGAATTCAGCTTTATCTGCGCAAACCCCGCGTCCTTGCCGGCAAGCGAGGCGTAGCAGCCGGCGGAGCGCGCAATCTGCCCGCCCTTGCCCGGCTTCAATTCTATGTTGTGGATTATGGTTCCCATGGGGATGCTTTTCAAGGGAAGCGCGTTGCCCGGCTGTATGTCCACATTCTCGCCGGCCACGACCTTCGCCCCGACGGCTAAGCGCTGCGGCGCCAGTATATAGGAAAGCGTGCCGTCTTCGTATTTTATGAGGGCGATGAAAGCCGTGCGATTCGGATCGTATTCGATATGTTCGACGGTCGCGAACATGTCGCGCTTCTGCCTTTTGAAATCGACCAGGCGATAGCGCCGCTTCGCCCCGCCGCCGATGTTGCGGTTCGTTTCGTGGCCGAAATTGTTCCTGCCTCCGGTCTTGCGCTTGCCCACGGTAAGCTTCTTCACCGGCTTTCCCTTGTAAAGCTCGGAGCGGTCGACGAGCGTCAGCTGGCGCTGGGACGGGGTCGTCGGATTAAATTCTTTCAAAGCCATTTCATTATCCTCTGCTATGCCTTATTTCACGCCGGCCATTATGTCGATGCTGGCCCCGTCGGCGAGCGTCACGTAGGCCTTTTTCACCGCGCTGGTTTCGCCCTTTACTCCCTTGAAGCGCTTTACTTTACCGGGCTTCATGGCGATATTGACCGACTTTACCTTCACGTTGTAAATCTTCTCGACCGCGTTCTTCACGTCGGACTTGGTCGCGCCGGGCGCGATTTTGAACACCACCTTGCCCTGCTCGGAGGCGCGGCTGGTCTTTTCCGTTATATAAGGGCGCTCCAGGATGTCGTACATCCGTTCGGTCAGCCTTATTTCCTTTTTCGCCTTCGCTACTTTCGTTTCCGCTTCCACCATGTTATGCCTCTAATCTTTTCATTAGGGCGCCAACCGCATCCTTGGTCAGCACCAGGGTTTCGTGATTCAATATGTCGTACACGTTCGCGCCTATCGCCGGGAGCGCGTCCGCGTCCGCGATGTTGCCGAGCGCGAGCATGAAGTTCCTGTCCAGCTCGGCGCCGCCTACGAACAAGACCTTTCCGAAGCCGAACGCATCCAACTTCGATTTCAAATCCTTCGTCTTCGGCCCGGCCACCTTTTCGGTGTCGAGCACCACGAGCTTCTTCGCCGCAACCTTTGCGGAGAGCGCCATTTTAAGGGCGAGCGCGCGAATCTTCTTCGGCAGGTCGAAGCCGTGGTCGCGCGGGGTCGGGCCGAACATGGCCGCGCCGCCGCGCATCTGGGGGGAACGCAGCGAACCCTGGCGCGCGCGGCCGGTGCCCTTCTGGGCGAACGGCTTCTTGGTCGTGCCGCTGATTTCCGAAATGGTTTTCGTGGAATGCGTGCCGGCGCGGCGCTTCGCCAGCTGCCAGTTCACCGTGCGGGCAAGAATATCCGAACGCGGGGCAACCTCGAAAATACCCTTCGGCAGATCGATGCTGCCTGCGGGTTTCCTATCCAATGTCAAAACTTCAAACTTCATTCCCTACTCCTTGATCTTGCCCAAAAACCTTAAAAGCTTATCCCATTCAACCGTCCGCTCAAAACTTTTTTCAGTTTCGAGGAATTTCCTCTCGTACCCGTCGTCTTGTATATTCACCAACACGACTACCGAACCTATTCTTTTCTTTCCCACAACCAAACCTCTGTTATATGTGCCCTGCGACATTTTTACTCTTTCACGTTTTCTTTTTTTATCCGGGCGACAAAATCATCGAATGCGCCAGCACTTACAATCAAATCGTCTTTCCTGTCATTTTTATTCTTCTTATAGTCGAAAATAACCTGCAAAGATTTATCTACATTACGCAGCACGGACGACCCGCCCGCTGAAGAAAGGAAAGACATCTCCAAATGAGCTACTTCCTGCCTGCAACCCGGAGCGACCTCGTTAACGACCCTTATAGTACGAATCATCTCGCTACTCCTTTACCACATCCATAACATCGGGCGTGGGATTTACATTTTCCGGCTCGGCTCCTTCCGGAACTTCCTTTTTTTCGGCAGGGGAATCCCCGGCCTTCGCGTCCTTGACCGGAAGCTCTTCCGACTTCGACCCAGCGGGCTTTACCGCCGCGGGCACGGGAGCTTCCCCCGGAAGGGCGCGCTTCACCGCGTCATGCACGAATACGACCGAACCCTTCGCTCCAGGAACCGCACCCTTCACTAGGATGTATCCGTTTTCATCGTCGGTTTCGACCACAATCAAATTCTGAACGGTTATATTGGCATCTCCCATGTGGCCGGGCATTTTCTTGCCCTTGAACACCTTGCCCGGATCCTGGCGCTGGCCGGTGCCGCCCAGCGAGCGGTGCGACACGGACACGCCATGGGAGGCCTCCAAGCCGCGAAAATTCCAGCGCTTCATGCCGCCCTGGAAGCCTTTTCCAATCGTGCGGCCGCTGATGTCCACGAACTGCCCCTTCACGAAATGCGAGGGTAGGATTTCGTCGCCCACATTCAAGACACAGTCGTCGGAAACGCGGAATTCGTGGATGACCTTCGGGCTGAAACCGGCCTTTTTCACGTGCCCCCGCACCGGCTTAGAAAGCTTATTCTCCTTCGCCACGCCGGCGCCGAGCTGGACGGCGACATAGCCGTCGCGGGCGGAGGTCTTGACGTCGACGACCTTCACGCCGTCGATCTTCAGGACGGTCACGGGGACATGCCGGTTGTTCCCGTCAAACACGCGGGTCATACCCATCTTATACGCTATCAAGCCAGTTCTCATAATTACCACCTACAGTTCAACTTTCACGTCGACGCCGACGGAGAGGTTGAGATTCATAAGAGCGTCCACAGTCTGCGGCGTCGGATTTATAATGTCGAGCACCCGCTTGTGCGTGCGGATTTCGAACTGCTCGCGCGACTTCTTGTCGATATTAGGGCCGCGGTTCACCGTAAATTTTTCAATGCCCGTCGGCAGCGGCACAGGCCCGATGACATCGGCCCCGGTACGCTTCGCGGTCGACACGATCTCGTGCGCCGCTTCGTCCAAAATCTGGTGGTCGAAGGCCTTCAGCCGGATTCTTATATTAGAATTTATCATTTTTTCTTTCCAAACAACACGTTCAAACAGCACAAAAGTGTTTCAAGATACTAAACGAGGACAAACAGAAAATCAAGAACTATTTACAGTTTCGCCCGTTTTTTACCAATGCGTTTCCAACAGGGCGAACACTTACGCCCCGTATTATTTGGTTCCGGCCTTCGCCTTTATCTCCTCGGACACGCTGCCGGGCACGTCGGCGTAGTGGTCGAATACCATCGAATACTGCGCGCGTCCCTGCGACTGGGAGCGCAAGGTGTTGACATAACCAAACATGTTCGCCAGGGGCACCATGGCGGTGACAACGCGGGCGTTGCCCTCGGTTTCCATGCTTCCGACCTGGCCGCGGCGGCTGTTTATGTCGCCGATTATATCGCCCATGTATTCGTCGGGCGTTACAATTTCAACTTTCATGATAGGTTCGAGGAGCTTCGGCCCGGCCTGCGGAATTCCCTCGCGAAACGCGGCCCTGGAGGCGATTTCGAAGGCAAGCACCGACGAATCGACGTCATGGTACGCGCCGTCGACAAGGGTCGCCTTGAAATCCGTGCAGGGATAGCCTGCAAGGACACCGGTTTCCTTGGCCATGTTCAATCCCTTCTCGACGCCGGGGATGTATTCCTTCGGCACGTTGCCGCCGACAATCTTGCTTTCGAACACGAATCCGGAACCAGGCGGCAGGGGCTCGAACACGAGCTTTATTTTCGCGTACTGGCCTGAACCGCCGGTCTGCTTCTTGTGGGTGTAGTCCTCGGTGAAAGATTTTGATATTGTTTCGCGGTAGGCGACCTGCGGCGCGCCTACGGTAGCGTCCACCTTGAATTCGCGGCGCATGCGCTCGACAATTATGTCCAAATGGAGCTCGCCCATGCCCTTGATTATCGTCTGCCCGGATTCCTGATCGGTGGCGACGCGGAACGAAGGGTCTTCGATGGCCAGCTTCTGCAGCGCAATGCCCATCTTCTCAATGTCGGCCTTGGTCTTCGGCTCCACCGCGACCTCGATTACGGGATCCGGGAAGTCCATCTTTTCAAGGACTATCGGCCTGTTTTCGTCGCAAAGCGTGTCGCCGGTCGTGGTGTCCTTCAGGCCGACAAGCGCGATGATGTCGCCGGCAAAAGCCTCCTTGATTTCTTCGCGATTGTTCGCGTGCATCAGTATCATGCGGCCGATGCGCTCCTTCCTGTCCTTCACGGAATTGTAGAGGTAGGAGCCGGCCTCCAGCCTGCCGGAATAAATCCTTGTGAACGAAAGCGAACCCACGAACGGGTCGTTCATAATCTTGAACGCCAAGGCAGAAAAAGGGGCCGCGTCGTCGGCGGGACGGTCGTCCTCCTTCTCGGTTTTCGGGTTTATGCCCTTGACCGGCGGTATGTCGAGCGGCGAGGGCAGGAAATCGACGACGCAGTCCAAAAGGTACTGCACGCCCTTGTTCTTGAACGCGGAGCCGCAGAATACCGGGAAAATCTTCATCGCAATCGTACCCTTGCGGATGCATTTCTTGATAGTCGCGAGGTCGATTTCCTTCCCGTCCAGGTAATCCTCCATCGCCTTGTCGTCGAATTCGACGATGGCCTCGATCATCCTGTGGCGGGCATCCTCGGCCTTCGCCTTCAAATCGGCGGGTATGTCGAGCGTGTCGAAGCTGGCTCCCAAATCCTCGGTGTGCCAAACCATAGCCTTCATTGTAATAAGGTCGACTATACCCTTGAAATCGTTTTCGCTGCCGATCGGCAGGGTTATCGAAACGGCGTTCGCGCCCAGCTTTTCGCGAATCGAGTTCACCGCATAGTCGTAGTTCGCTCCGATGCGGTCCATCTTGTTGATGAAGCATATGCGCGGCACGCGGTACTTGTCCGCCTGGCGCCATACAGTTTCGGACTGCGGCTGGACACCGGAGACGGATTCAAAGACGGCTACGGCGCCGTCCAGGACGCGGAGCGAACGCTCCACCTCGATAGTGAAGTCGACGTGCCCCGGCGTGTCGATGATGTTTATGCGGTGGTCTTTCCAATAGGCGGTGGTCGCGGCCGACGTAATCGTTATTCCGCGCTCCTGCTCCTGATCCATCCAGTCCATGGTGGCGGCGCCGTCGTGCACTTCGCCGATTTTGTGCGACTTGCCGGTATAATACAGGATGCGCTCGGTCGTAGTCGTCTTGCCCGCGTCTATATGGGCCATGATTCCAATGTTGCGATAATCTTTCAGTTCAGTCGTGCGCGGCATATAATGCTCCTTTAT
>JAISNH010000055.1 GCA_031276335.1 Rickettsiales bacterium | reverse complement strand
CGCGACTATGGACATTCCGCCGCGCGAGCTGAACACCAGGCTGTACTCCGGCCTTATCGCCTCCTTGCCCTTGCTGTCGAGCATCCCGAATTTTCCGTCCTTCCTCATGACGGTCATCTTTTCGACGAATTCGTTCATCAGCTCGTAGTCAAATCCGGTAAGCATATAGTTGTCCTTGTCGATAAGCGCCCATTTCTTCCCGCTCCTTACGCGGGCGACGCCCGTCCTGTCGTCGCGCGATATGAAGTCCACCGCGGACATGTCCACCTTCCTGCGCCCCATGAACCTGTACGATACGAACGCGATCGCGGCTATGGCTACGACGGCCCCGGAAACATATAGAAACTTTCTCATGATGCAATACCTCCTAGGCCGATATTTTACTATAAGCCTCACTCCGATTCAAGATAAATTTTTTCCAGCTCCTTCAGCTCGTCGCGGATTACGACGGCCTTTTCGAACTCCAGGTTGTCGGCTAAGGCCAGCATTTCGCGCTCCTTCGCCCTCATCGATTTCTGGATGTCGGCCTTGTTCTTGAACTTGTATTTCCTCCGTATCTCGTTCCGCATTTCCTTGGCCACGTCGACGTAGTCCATTTCGGCCACCGCAATGTTGTCGGCGATTTTCTTGACGATCGTCTTCGGCGTTATGCCGTTGGCCTTGTTGTATTCCAGCTGCTTGGAGCGGCGGCGGTTTGTTTCGTCCACCGCGCGACGGATGCTGCCGGTCATGACGTCGGCGTAAAGTATCGCGCGGCCGGAAACGTTCCTGGCCGCCCGTCCGATTGTCTGGATAAGAGATCGTTCCGAGCGGAGGAATCCCTCCTTGTCCGCGTCCAGTATCGCGACGAGCTGGCATTCCGGTATGTCGAGCCCCTCGCGCAGAAGGTTTATGCCGACAAGCACGTCGAACTGCCCCAGCCGGAGGTCGCGGATGATTTCAATGCGCTCCAGCGTTTCGATGTCGGAGTGCAGGTAGCGCACGCGGATGCCGTATTCGGACAGGTATTCGGTCAGCTGCTCGGCCATCTTCTTCGTAAGGGTGGTGCACAGAACGCGGCCTTTCTTCTTCGCGACCTCGCGGCATTCGTGCATCAGGTCGTCGACCTGGTTCGCGATAGGGCGTATCTCGATTTCCGGGTCGATAAGCCCGGTCGGGCGGATCAGCTGCTCAACGGCCCTGCCGTCCGTCCGCTCCATCTCCCACGGGCCGGGCGTGGCGCTTATATAGACGGTGCGGCCGCGCATCGCGTCCCACTCCTCGAACTTCAACGGCCGGTTGTCCAGGCACGAAGGCAGGCGGAACCCATATTCGGACAGGTTGGTCTTGCGCGCGCGGTCGCCGTTGTACATTCCGCCGATCTGAGGGATCGACACGTGGGATTCGTCGATGAACACTATCGCGTCGTCCGGCAGGTATTCGAACAGCGTCGGAGGCGGCTCGCCGGATTTCCGGCCGGTCAGGTAGCGGGAATAGTTCTCGATGCTTTTGCAGTATCCGGTCGCCTCCAGCATTTCGATGTCGAAGTTCGTGCGCTCGCGGAGCCTCTGCTCCTCGACCAGCTTCCCGTTTTCCTTGAGCCAGCGGAGGCGCTGCTGCAGCTCCTCCTTGATTCCCGCTATGGCGTTGGAGAGCGCGGGGCCGGGCGTTACGTAGTGCGTCTTCGGGTAAATGGTGTTGCGCTTCATGCCCATCAGCCGTTTTCCGGTCAGCGTGTCGATTTCCGCAATCGCCTCTATCGTGTCGCCGAAGAAGGAGTAGCGCCACGCACGATCCTCAAGGTGCACCGGAAACACCTCCAGCATGTCGCCCTTGACTCGGAACGTGCCGCGGTCGAGCACCATGTCGTTCCTTTCGTACTGCATTTCGGCAAGCGACTTTATCACATCGGAAAGGGCTATGTCCTGCCCTTCTTCCAGCGACAGGCTCATTTCGGAATACGTTTCCGGGCTGCCGAGGCCGTAGATGCAGGACACGGAGGCGACTATGATTACGTCCCGGTATTCCAGCAGCGAGCGCGTCGCGGAATGGCGCAGGCGCTCTATCTACTCGTTGATCGCTGAGTCCTTTTCTATATACAGGTCGGTTTTGGGAATATATGCCTCCGGCTGGTAATAGTCGTAGTAGGAAACGAAGTATTCGACGTGGTTGTTCGGGAACAGCTCGAGCATTTCCTGGTATAGCTGCGCGGCCAGAATCTTGTTCGGCGCCATGATTATTGCCGGCACCTTCATCCGCTGTATGACGTTGGCCACGGTGAACGTCTTGCCGGAGCCGGTGATGCCGAGGAGCACCTGGTCGCGCCGTCCTTCCCCCAGCCCCCTGACCAGCTCCTCGATGGCCTGCGGCTGGTCGCCGTTCGGCTTGAATTTCGAGGCGAGGGCAAACTCGGCCGGCTCGCCCGCGGGCAGCTTCCTGAAACTGGACGACAATATGGGATCGTTCGCCATAATCCACCACTTTTCGCTTGTAAGAATTAAACTATGACTATATTATATAAGCCAAGGAAGGTTGTCAAAGAGTATTCTTTGGCGGGGCTGTGCCCGAGGGGAAAAATGGCGTCTTTGAAGAGAAAGAGCAACATACTTGCCGAGCTTGCGTTCCTGCTGGCCTCCGTACTGCTGGGGCTTTATTTCCTGCCGCAGTTCGTCGATATCGGGAAGTACAAGCCGTATATCGAGGAGCAGGTGGAGCGCCTGGCCGGGTTCGACATCGACATAAGGGGCGCCGTCACGTTCGAGGTGCTGCCTACCCCCTCGATAATACTCAAGAACATAACAGTGAAGAAGCGCGCCGGCGCCGGCGTGGAAAATCCGGTGTTCCTGGCCGCGAGCCAGCTTTTCATCAGCATAAACCCGCTGGAGCTCGCGAAAGGCAAGCTGAAGATCGAGAACATAGTCATAGACGGCGGGCAGTTCGACTTCGCGACGTTCAAGCGCAGCAACCTGGACCGGCTGGACGACTTCCTGACCGGGAAGAGCTTCGAGAACCTTGCGTTCCGCAATTCGTACGTTACCTTCGTCCCCGACGGCGAGGACGGCAGCATGAATGACCGCATAGACGGCATAAGCATCAACCTGAAGAGCCTGGCCGGTTCGGGGGTGAAGGGCGGCGGGTCGTTCTCGTACCGCGGAAACAAGGTCAGCAACATGGATTTCGTGCTCAACTTTTTCGACGCGGAAAACTACAACCTGAACATAAAATTTTCGTATACCAACAAAAAGAGCAACATCGACGCGGACATGAGCCTGGTCAAGAAGGACGGGGAGCAGATAGTGTCCGGCTCGCTCGATCTTTCCACGAACAGCCTTTACGAGTTCCTGCCGCAGATAGACAAGCGGCTGTCGGTGCCGGACATCCCGCTGTTCAGGGAGCGGCTCGACATCCGGACGAAAGTCCAGACGACAAGCGGCGCGATAATACTGTCGGACGGCGTGCTTGATTCCGGGGATACTCTGGCCGGCTGGTCCGGAAACATCCCGTATTCGATAGACGCGGAAAACAACTTCAAGGTGCCGGCGCAGGGAATGGAGTTCAAGCTAGACTTCAAGAACCTGAAGCTCGACAGGTTCATCACGGTTAAAAGAGGCTTCGCGCACGACCCGGTGGCCCTGCTTGCCGGAAATTCGGCTTCGCTGTCGCTTTTGAAGCACGCGAAGGTGGCCGTCACCGCGAGGAACGTGATACTCGACGGTTCCGCGGCGACGGCGGCCGCCTTTTCCAGCTCGCCGGTATTTGCGCGCGGTGCGTTTTCCGGAATTTCGGTCGACGAGCTGTCGTTCAGCCTCGCGGGCGAGCAATTCTCCGCCTCCGGCAAGGTTTCCGGCATGGATTCCGACCTGCTTCTGTTCCTCGATGTCGCGCGCACGCCTTCGTTCAACCTCCCGATCCAGGCCTTCCGTACCCTTGCCGTATCCGGATTTAAGGGCAAGCTGAATATTACGAAGGATACGATTTCGGCCGCCGACATGGATGCCAGCCTTTCCGGCGGCCATGTGCTCGGCAGCATCGACAGGACGCTGCTCGATGGCGGGCGCGGCAGGTACGAGCTGAACCTCCGCTCCGACTCGCTTGACATGAATGCGCTTACGGGCGAAAAAATGGACCTGCGCGCCATGCTCGCGAAGTTGGCGCAGTTCAGGAACGCCGAGCTTTCGCTGTCCGGCGCGTTCAAGCGGCTGTCCGCGGGGGGCGAGAACTACGACGCGCTCAGGGTCGATGCGCAGTTTGCCGACGACAACCTGTCCATCAGGCGGCTGACGTTCAGGAAGGACGGATATTCGTCCGACATAAAGGGCGAAATGCGCGGCATCACGGGCGGCGGCGGCAGTTTCGACAACTTCACCTACGTAATTGCCTCCGACGACCTGAAGGGCGTGTCGATACCGATGATACGGAACAGCTTCATCGACCGGATAGTGGCAAACGGCGTCAACCGCGTGAACATACGCCTCGACGGGCCGGCTGACAATCCGATCTCCACCATACACGCCGAGTTCGAGAACGTCAAAGTCGACGTCGGCGGCGAGCTGATGGACAACCAGTCGAACTACCACCTGCACATACAGCACGACGAGCTGAAGGGATTCCTGTTTTCGTGGGGATTCATCGACGACCGCATAGCCGAGCACCTGTACGACAACGTGCCGTTCACGTTCGACGCGGACATCGAGGGCGACGACATAAAGAACATCGTAATGACGATCAAGAACAACAGGCTGGCCGGGAACATTTCGCGCCGCAACGCCGCAAAATCGAAGGCCGCCGCGTCCTTCGACACCTCGATCGACATCGACGCCGGCCGGCTGGACCTGCGCGCGATATTCAAGCGGGTGAAGGACATGGACGCGTACGTGGACCTGCTTTTGAAGATGATACGCGCGCTCAAGTACGACATCTCGCTTTCCGCGCACGAGGTCGTCGACTACGACGGGAACGTGTACAAGAATCTGAAGATGTTCCTGTCGAACATAAGGAATCCCGGCTCGCTGAGGTTCGACATAGGGAAGGGCGCGCGGACGTTCTCGCTTTCGACCGAAATATTGAACGGGCGGATTTTCACGGGCGAGATGAAGGTCGAAAACTATGCCGTGCCCGGCGACCTGATGAACAACGAGCTGTTGAATCTGGCGGGCGGGACGATGGCCGGCAGCCTGGCGTTCAAGACGGACGGGCTGAACTCGTACCAGGTGACATCCAACATGAGCGGCGATTTCAACGTCGAGATAACCGGCGGCGACATAGTGGGAATCAGCGGGTACGACGCGATACTTTCCGGCATAGTCGGGCTTTCCAACATCACGACCAACAGCGTGCTCTACGCGCTGGAGGAGAGCTTCAAGGTAGGGCGCCTGACATTCGACGATTTCTCCGTGTCGGGCAGGATAGAGAATGCGGACATAGCGCGCGCCGCGTTCACGATGGGCGCGAAGAACATGCTGGTCAGCGGATTCATCTCGACGAACCTGATCAAGAAATCGCTGTCCGTGGAAAGCGTGTTCGACATCACGGGGCTGTCGTTCGACACGCTTACCCTGATCTACAACCTGGACGGATTCATAAACAACCTGTCCGGAAAGCTGGACACCACCGGCGTGATTTCAAAAATCAACACGTTCTACCTGCAGAAGAAAAAGCGCGCGGCGCAGTAAAATCCCGCATTCCGGCGCGTCCGCTTCGTCCTTTGAAAGTTTCCTAGGCCGCGTAGCCTTAGCGCGTTGCGGTTTTTATATTTTTGAGCGCATTTTCGATTTCCGGGATGGCGGCGGCGACTATGCCTCGGTCGTGCGGGCGGATGGGAATGTCCGCATCCCTGAGCTTGCCTATCCCTATGGCAAACAGCTCGTGCTTTTCCGGCTCCATGTTCCTCACCTCCTTGGAATCGTCGATTGCGTACAGGAACGCGTGCAGGCGGTACGCCGTTCCCGGGTCGGTGTTTTCATCCGTGGATTCTGAGATGAATTTTATCCGGCGGTAATCCGCAAGACCCAGCTCCTCGGACAGCTCGCGGCGAAGCGCGCTCATCGCCCGTTCTCCGTCCTCGATTTTGCCGCCGGGAAGATATAGGAGGCCGTCGTTCCTTTTCAGGTATTTCAGGAACAGTATCGTTTCCTCATTCAAATCTAGGATTATCGCTATCGCGACTTTTTTTGTGATCATATTGCTCCTTTCAATATTCCGCCTTTTCGAAATACAGTCCCTCGGCGGGCGCGGCGGGCCCGCCCTTCGTCCGGTCGCACGCCTTGAACGCCGCGATAAAATCGGCCTCCGTCCACTTACCCTCGCCCACCAGCTTCAGGGAGCCCACCATGTTCCTGACCTGGCGGTGGAGGAACGATCGCGCGGCCGCCCTGACGATCACGAATTCGCCGCGTCTGGCGACCGTCATGCTGTCGAGGGTCTTTACCGGAGAGGCGGCCTGGCATTGACTTGCGCGGAAGGTCGAGAAGTCGTGGCTGCCGATTAAATTCTGCGCGGTGCGGTGCATGAGCCCGGCGTCTAGCTTCTTGAACACCCACCAGACGCGTCCCTCGTCTATGGCCGGGCGCGTCGGGCGGTTCAGGATTTTATATA
>JAISNH010000049.1 GCA_031276335.1 Rickettsiales bacterium | reverse complement strand
CCTCTAATAGAATTCGACGACTAGTTTGGGCTCCATATGCACCGGGTAGGGCACTTCGGAAAACGACGGTACCTTTGCGTATGTCGCCGTGAAATTCTTCTCGTCTACGGCTATGTATTCCGGCACCTCGCGTTCCTTGTTGTTGCCGGCCTGCGCGACCATGGGTATTGCGCGCGCGCCTTCCTTCAGGGATATTACGTCGCCGGGCTTGGCCTGGTACGACGGAATGTTTATGCGCTTGCCGTTGACGGTTATGTGCCCGTGGCTGACCAGCTGGCGCGCAGCGAATACGGTCGGCGCGAAGTTGGCGCGGTACACTATCGCATCCAGGCGCGATTCGAGCTGAGCGATGATTTCCTCGGACGTATCTCCCTTGCGGCGCATTGCCTCGTCATAGTACGAGCGGAATTTTTTCTCGGAAATATTTCCGTAATATCCCTTCAAAAGCTGCTTTGCCGACAGCTGCGTGCCATAGTCGGTTTTCTTGCTGTGGCCGGTCGGGCCGTGCTGTCCGGGCTTGTATTTGCGCTTGTTGACTGGCGATTTCGGGCGCCCCCATACGTTCAGGCCGTAGCGCCGGTCCAGCTTGTGTTTTGCTTCCAATCTTTTGCTCATTTTGACTCCTTTGTATATTGCCGTGGCGGCGGTTGTTTTTTACAAGGCTTTCGAGCGTTCGGCCTTGGCTTGACCGATAGTCCCTTGCGGGCGAGGAGCCTTATCGCGCGGAGCGGCGCTACTCAGTCCTGCTTTCTCGGTGCCGGAAAGTGTAAGTTAGACGGCCCTGTTTGTCAAGGGCAAAAAAAATTCGCCGGCGATTTCATTTTTTTATTGAAATTTCATTCCGGCCGTATTATAATATCGTCCAAGCATGGCTTTTCATACGATGTATTTATTCTTAGTATGGAATATGCGAGCCTTTGACAGGCTGATATAGAAGAACGGGATTTTAACAAGTCCTTATAGAAGAGTGTTATATAGCGCTTTAGTCTATATATCCCGATCTGGTTGGGGAGCCTTTGATGTATGTTCAAAGGGATTCCCTTAAAGATCAAAGGAGTCATCCTTCTATATGATTTGTTAACTCCCCGACTTTTTGCGATGCAAAGTGATTAGTGCTATTTAACAAAGGAAGATTAAAAGGGGATAAAGAATGAAAATACATATTATGAATCGCCGCTATGGCGGGATGCTTGCCGCGTTCGTTTTTGCGCTGTGGGGGGCGTGGGCGAAGGCCGCGTCCACGCCTGCCTCGTCGAATCTCAGGTCCGCGCTCGATTCCGCTCTGGTGGAGTATTGCATTCCGAAGTGCGATTCGAACTGCAACGACTTGTTCAAGGCTACCTATACCGCCGGACAATGCGCGTGCGGCATCGGCGATTGGATGCGGTATATAAAGGACAAAAGGGAATGCGTGATGCTGTGCCCGACCGGCACGTATCTCGGTACGGAATGCCCAAGCTGGACTTATAGGAAAAGCGGCGGATCCGGCGCGCCCGTATCCGGAGCTTGAATATCAGGCGCAAGCTTGTGAATAACAATCTATTGAAGGGGAAAAAAATGAATAAAAATAAATTATTAGGTATGTCGTTGCTGGCGGTTGCTAGCGGGGCCAGCGCGCAAAGCGTAATGTGCCTGCCGTGTCCGCCCGGCACGATGTCGCTTAAAGGCGCGACCAGCATAAACCAATGCGTCAGCATGGACAAATGGGTCAAAGGGCATGTCATTGACAAGCCGGTGGCATATAATGTGCCGAAGGGGAGCTGCGTATTCGGCGAAGGATTGACCTCGGGCGTGTACGCGGTCAAGCTGACCGGGGGAAGCGGCGGTTATTCGAGCGACTATTCCGGCCGTTCGGTGCCGCAGCCGGGAGGAGTTCTGGCGTATCAGTTCTATCTGCCCCATGGGATAGCGAGTGCTTATAACAAATATAGGATTTGCCATGGAGGCAGCGGAGTTGGCTCCAGGCGGCACGGTTCCGGCGGCGGCGCTGGCTCGTGGCTTGAGATAGGTACCGGTACCTCGGCAAGCAGCTTTGCCGGCAAATACTTCTTTGTCGCTGGCGGTGGCGGAGGTTCAGGCGAATTCGCAAGCGACTGTGCGGGCGGCGGCGGCGGCGGCGGTGTTGGAGCGGGCGGCGGAGGCTCGGACTCCCCGAAAGGCGACTGCTCCGGCCCTGGCGGAAGCGTAGGTCCGTATAGCACCATAGGCCAGGGTTGCAGCAGAAGGGATGCGGGCGGTTATGGCCAAGGCGTGAAAAATAACGGAGCAAAAGGCGTAGGGTATGCCGGCGGCGGAGGCGGTGGTTCCGGTGGAGGAAACGGCGGCCGCGGTGGTTATGGGTGTCGCGTGAATATCAACGACAGAATTACCAACATTGCCGGCGGAGCATCCCAGATTTCCACCTTCGATATAATTACCGTGGATGGAAGCGTTTCCTCTACGAACAAGGTATTCGGAGGTCAGGGCGGAGATTCAAGCAAGCACAACGGCGCCCCTGGCACGACGTCGCACGCTTCGAATGTGAGTGTATCCGCAATCCCGGGTGCGGTCGCTCTGTACAGGATGAAAGATCCGGCGGATTAGCGCCGTCCGCCGCCGCCATGCCTGCGCTTTCCGTGGGTATGGCGGGCCTGAGAGTTTAATTTATGGGATGAAGTCTTCGTGGTCTTCTGCTTCATCCCTCCCAAAATTCAATCGAAATACATACGATTTCATTCGTATCATAGTACTGTGGGAAGAAGGTATCAATAGATAAATTCGCTACACGAAATTTTCTTTGGTCATCTCGCCGGACAGAAGTGTGATTTTGTCGTCTCCGACGTCGACTATTATCCCGCCGGTGTCGGCCAATCCCTCGAACACGCCGGAAATCTGGCCGGTACGGAAGGTTATGAATATCTGTTCGCCCATGCGGTACATGAACGGCTTGACGCGCGCGACGATGCTTTTGAAGCCGTCGTTTTTCAGCTCGTTCATGTTGCGGATTAGGTTGTTGGCAAGAATTTTTCCTAACTCGTCCGCGCTTACGGCTATCTTTTCATTGGCCAGCGACGTTGTCGGATATACGACCAGCTTTGTCCCCGGCGACGAGTTGACGTTTATCCCTATGCCGATTATCGCCCACGCGTCTTCTTTTTCGATAAGGATTCCCGAAACTTTTTTTACGTTCAGCAGCACGTCGTTCGGCCATTTTATCTTTACGTCCGCCGCGCCTTCGGCCGCGGTTTGTATGCTCTCGACCACGGAAAGCGCGGACAGGAAGGACAGCTGCGGAAACCGGTGCTCGTCTTCGCGGTCAAGCGCGACCAGCATGGTGAAATACAGGTTTCCCTTGGGGC
>JAISNH010000024.1 GCA_031276335.1 Rickettsiales bacterium | reverse complement strand
ATCCGCACCATGCAAAGAAAGGATCAAAGCCATGCAACCGGTAAAAGAAAAAATCAAAGGCATAAAATACGAGCTGTCGTTCGAAATTCCCGTCGGCGATTTCGAGGCGAAGCTTTCGGGCGAGCTTGCAAAATTCGCCGAAACGCATCAGGAAAGGGGCTTCCGCAAGGGGCATGTCCCTATGGAGGTCATAAGGAGCAAGTACGAAACCCGCTTCGTGGACGGGGCGAGAAACGCACTCATCAACGAAACCCTGTCCGGCTATACACGAGAAAAGGGGCTTAGCCTCGCGGCCTCGCCGAAGGTTTCCGTCGACAGCTTCATGCGCGGCGAGCCCCTGAAATTTTCGGCCGTATTCGAGATCATGCCGAAGCTGAAGGAAATCGACTTCTCGAAAATCGCCGTGGAAAAATTCACGGCCTCCGCCTCCGACAAGGAAATCGACGAGGCGCTTCAGAACATCGCCGACAGCCGCCATACGGCCGAGGACATAAAGGAGCGCAGGAAGACGAGGAAGGGCGACATCGCCGTCATTGACTTTACGGGCTCGGTCGACGGGGCGGAATTCGACGGCGGCAAGGGAGCGGACTACCCGCTCGAGCTCGGCTCCGGCTCGTTCGTCCCCGGATTCGAGGACCAGCTGGTCGGCAGGAGCAAGGGCGACGATGTCGACGTGAGCGTGACTTTCCCGAAGGATTACGGCCATGCCGCGCTCGCCGGGAAAAAAGCGCTGTTCAAGGTAAAGATAAAGAACGTGAAGGAAAAGGTCACCCCCGCGATAAACGACGATTTCGCGCGCGAGCTGAAGCGCGAAAACCTCGCCGACCTGAAGAAGTACGTGAAGGAGCTGTTGGAGAATAATTACGCCGAAACCGCGAAGGCCGTGATGAAGGACCGCCTGCTGGACGAGCTGGCGCGTGAAAAGATCGAGGTTCCGGAATCCCTGATCGAGCAGGAAACCGAATACCTGTTCGATGCGGAGCATGCGCGCGAGCATGGCGTCCCGGGCCACAAGCACGACGAAAAGGCGGAGAAAAAGCGCAGGGAGGAGCTCGCAAAAACGGCCGAATCCCGCGTGAAGCTGGGTATCATCATCGCCGACATCGGCCGCCGCGAGAAGGTCGAGGTCAACGATTCCGACATGCGGCAGGCCGTCATGCGCGAGGCGGCGAGATACCCTGACCAGATGCAGCGGGTATTCGAATATTATCAGAAAAACCCGCAGGCCTCCGAGGCCCTGCGCGCCGGCATATTCGAGGAGAAGGTCGTGGACCTGATACTGTCGAAGGTGAAGCCGAGGGAAAAGCAGGTCAAGCCGGATGAGTTGGCCAGGCTCGCGGCCAAAAAATAGCCGCCGCGTAAAATTCGGCCTGCTGTTTTTTTCGCTTGTATTTGTCCCCCGGAATGCTAAAATATCGCTCACTGGAACATGAAAAGGAGAAGCAAATGCAAATCACTATCGAAAAGTCGGCAATCGCGAAAACCCTGTCGCACCTGTATAGGATAGTCGAGAAGAAATCGACCATTCCCGTGCTTTCGAACATAAAGGTGGAGGCCGGCAAGACGCTGCGCCTGACCGCGACCAACGTCGATTTGGAGATAGTGGAGGAGCTGGAGGCCAACGTTGCCAAGCCCGGCTCGACGACCATTCCCGCGCACGTCCTTTACGACATAGTCAGGAAGCTTCCCGAAGGCGACATGGAGATAAAGACCAGCGCGGACGGCGCGCAGGTTGTGCTCCGTGCGGGCAATTCGGAATTCACCCTGCCCTCGCTTCCCATCGACGACTTCCCGCTGATGGCAAGCACGTCCATGCCGTTCAAGTTTACGCTTGCCAACGACGATCTCGTGAAGCTTATCGACAGGACCAAGTTCGCCGTCTCCACCGAGGAAACCCGGTACTTCCTGAACGGGATATACCTCCACACCCTGGAGAAGGGGAAGAAGGAGCTGCTCCGCGCGGTTGCGACCGACGGCCACCGCCTCGCCCGCCAGGACATCGCCATGCCAGCCGACGCGAAGGGAATGCCTGCGGTCATAATCCCCAGGAAGGTGGTGACCGAACTCCGCGCGCTACTGGAGGACACCTCCGCCGACGTGACTGTCGAAATATCCGAAACCAAGGCGCGCTTCACCTTCGGCGCGGCGACGCTGACCTCGAAGCTAATCGACGGCAAGTTCCCGGATTACGAGAAGGTGATACCGACCTCGAACGACAAGAAGGTGGAGGTCGACTGCAAGCTGTTTTCCGAGGCGGTTGACCGCGTATCCTCCGTCTCCTACGAAAAGACCAAGGCGATAAAGCTGAAGCTTGCTAAATCGAAGCTGACGCTGTTTGCCTCGACTCCCGATTCGGGAAGCGCGTTCGAGGATTTGGAGATCGCTTATGACGAAACCCCGCTCGAAATCGGCTTCAACTCGAAATATCTTTTGGACATCGCCGACCAGATAGAGGGCAAGTTCATGCGCTTCGTCATCTCGGATGCGGCCAGCCCGGCGATTATAACCGAGCTCGACGACGACTCCGCCGTCTATGTCCTTATGCCCATGAGGATATAGATATAAGGGAGCTCCATGCTGAAAAAAATCGCCCTTGAAAACGGCCGGGAAATAATTTTCCGCAAACCTGTCGAATCCGATTTTCCCGCGTTCCTGAAATTCATCGAAAAAATCGGCGCGGAAACGGCGTTTACCAACCAATATCCGGAACAGCAGCCTAAGGACAGGGAAAAAACCCTCGCAAGATGGAGCAACCCGGCGAGTTTTCTCCTCTGCGCGTTCGATGGCGGCGCAATGATAGCCCAAACCTGTTTCAATGTATCAAAACCGGACCATCCATGGTTAAAATACACTGCCGGCTTCGGAATCTCGATAGTCAAGAAATATTGGAACCGCGGCATCGGCACTATTCTTTTGAAGGAAATAGACAGGGAGGCCGCACGGCGCGGCCTGCACAGAATAGAGGGGCATGTACGCTCGACAAACATCCGCGGCATCTCGCTATACCTTAAATGCGGCTATGCGATAGAAGGCCATAGCAGAGAAGTGGCGTTCATAGACGGCCGCTGGGTGGACGAATACATAATCGCAAAAATCCTAGCCGCCAAGGCGCAATAATGCCTGAATCCTTCAAAGATGAGCTCAAGCGCACGGAATTCTCGTTCATAACGTCCACCGACGTACCGAAAATGCGCGGTCGCAGTATCCGCGAAAACGACATCCGCATAGGCGACTTCTCGCGCACTGACGGCGGGACTAGGGAAAGGATGCGCAAGGGCAGGCTCGAACCCGAAAGGACTCTCGACCTGCATGGTCGCACGGTCGAGGCCGCGCACAGGGCGTTCATAGATTTCATCAATTCCAATCACGCCGCATCCGTCCGCAACCTGCTCGTAATCACAGGCAAGGGAGCGCTGTCGAAGGAAGGGAAGGGACGCATACGGAAAGAATTCGAGGCATGGATAAACGACCCGCTCGTCGGCTCGAAAATCCTCGCAGTAGCACCGGCGGGCCCGAGCCACGGCGGCGGCGGAGCATTCTATATCCTGCTCCGCAAGAAATAATAAGGCTCAACCGCAAAGGCCTTGCGGCGCGCATCCAACCTTGGTGTTTCTGACTCAGTAATTAAACCTCGCCTTCAGCGACACCGCGGAAAGCGAATTCTTCGTCGACGTGTAAAGGCCGTCGAAGTCGGTTGAAACGCTGATGTTCTTGTACTCGAGGCTTACGGAAAGGAAACCGTCGAACACGCCGAACTCGATGCCGGCGGTGACGACCGGCGCGAATTTCCTGCCAGCGGCAAGGGTGACCGAGCCTGCGCCGTCCGGTATGGTAAGCTCGTGGTTGAGCGCCATGATCCCGGCGCCGAAATACGGCGTGAACCACGGAACTGCCGTGAACAGCCCGATGCTGGCGCCGATGGACGGCCCGTAGAAACGGGAACTTCTGCCACCGCCGTTTGAATCGAAATCCATATAGTCGACGTCCCAGCCGACGAATGTTTCCGTCCTTGCATAACGGGTTCCGAGCGATAAAGAGAATGCGAGCCCGTTCGATTTTTCCCCGTCGTACGAAACGCCGGCGACCTCAGCATCCTGCGACAGCATTGCCGTTCCGGCGGAAACGCCGAAATACGGAGTGCTCTTCGCGACGCGGAATCTAAGCGGCGAAACTTT
>JAISNH010000002.1 GCA_031276335.1 Rickettsiales bacterium | reverse complement strand
GTGCCCTTCGCAATCTTGCACGGATACGCGCCGAGGCGGAGCGTGCCTCCGATGTCGTTGCCCTCCACGCGAGTTTCCTTTTTCCCGTTATGCTCCCATTCGTTGATGAAATAGATTATCGGGGTGCATTTCTTGTCGAATTCGGTGGAGTTCGCGTTCTTTATGCCCAACAGGTTGCGCGCCATTTCGATTACCGCGACCTGCATGCCGAGGCAAATGCCGAGATACGGGACGTCGTGCGTGCGCGCATAGCCGGCGGCCTTGATTTTACCCTCGATTCCGCGGCTGCCGAATCCGCCCGGGACTATCATGCCGTCTATATCCCCGAATTCCGCCGCAACCTCGGAGTCGGACATCTTTTCCAAATGCTCGGCATTCACCCACTTCACGCTAACTTTCGCGTCGTTGGCAAGGCCGGCGTGGGCGAGCGCCTCCAGCAGCGATTTGTACGCGTCCGGCAGGCCGGAGTATTTCGCGACGACCGCAATAGTCACGGCGCGCTTCAGGCCGGCGAGCGTATTCTCTATGCTCTCCCACTTCTTCATGTCCGGCTTCTTCGCGTCCTTCAGCATGCCGAAATACGAAAGCACGCGCTCGTCCAGCCCCTCCCGGTGGTAAATGTTCGGAATCTTGTAGATATTGTCGACGTCGGGGGCGGAAATGACATCGGCAGGCGCGACATTGCAGAACATCGCAATCTTGTTCTTTTCAGCCTGAGGAATCGGATTGTCGCTGCGGCACAGGATGATGTTAGGCGACAGGCCGTCCTCGAGAAGCAGCTTCACCGACTGCTGAGTCGGCTTCGTCTTCACCTCCTGCGAAGTCTTCAGATACGGGACATAGGTCAAGTGCACCAGCATGGCGTTTTCGCGGCCGACCATGTTTATGAACTGCCGCACGCCCTCGACGAATATGAAGCCCTCCATGTCGCCTATCGTGCCGCCGACCTCGTAGATTATGAAGTCCTCGTCGTGGATGTCGGAGGCAAGGAAGGCCTTCACCTCGTCGGTAACCTCGGGGATAAGCTGCACGTTGCGGCCGTCGTAGAATCCGGCGCGCTCCTTGGTCAGCACGTTCCAGAAAATTCGGCCGCCGGAGATGCTGTCCGTCCTCTGCCCCAGCGTGTCGGTGAAGCGCTCGTAGTGGCCGAGGTCGAGGTCGGTTTCCGCGCCGTCGTCGGTCACGAAGACCTCGCCGTGCTGGAACGGGGAAAGCGTGCCCGGATCGACGTTCAGGTACGGATCCATCTTCCGGTTCCTTACCTTGAATCCGCGCGATTTCAACAGCGCGCCGATAGAGGCCGCGGCAATCCCCTTGCCCAAAGAACTAAGCACTCCGCCGGTTATGAAAATGTATTTGGTCATCTTTATCTCCTGTTATTCCCTATGCACCCTACGCGCTTTTCTGCCTGTTGTTGAAGTCGTATATCTTTTCCAGCGCCGCGGCCTCCTGTTTCTGATAGCGGTGTATCGCGTCTTCCGCCCCGTCGATGCTGTACATATACAAGGGCTTGTAGCGCGGGGCGAGAATCAGAACCGGATATTCGTGGGACATATTCAGACCCTCCAGCTGATCCGCGATAATATCGTCGTGCGTGTACACATGATGATAGTTCGGCAGTCCGGTGATAAGGGAGTTGGCGTTCGGATCCTTCACGTACCTGGACAGGTGCAGGGGAACCATGTGGTGGAAGCTGTAGTCCGAATTGGGGTCGGCATTCATCTTCCTGGAGAGCGACTTCAGCGCCGGCTGCTGCTTTTTCCGGTGGAACTGCTCGCGCAGGAAATTGTTCTTGTAGTACGTAATCGTGCCGGCGAGGAAGCAGTACACGCTCCGGAATATATCCATAACCTCTCCTGCAAGCTTTTCCGCCTCGGCGACGGAGGGGTTCGCGCGCCTTGACCGATACCCCCCCCCTGTATGTTTTAATAAACATTCTTCGGCATCCGTGACAGAGATTTGCAAAATGTTGATATTTTCAACATGGATATCCATGTTGCTTATATGGACTACGTTCCTCATACAGCTTCTCCTTTCCTTTCCTTTTCTTCTCTCACTCGCTTCAGGCGGCGGCTCTCTCCTTCCGCCAGCCTAAAGAAAATCGCCCCGCGGCGGCGAGGCGACAATCTTCCCTATGGGCCGATAATCTTCCTGTGCCCCGCGGTTTTCGGCGCAGAACCGCCCTTCTTCGTCCGGACGTCGGAATCCTTCACATCCTTCGTCGTCTTTATGCTTTCGGTCTTTGCCGACGGCGCGTCTTTCTTCGCGACGGATTCCTTTTCCGCGGCCTTCCGCTTCTCGGCAACGGCCTTCTGCCGCACGCCCTTCGCCTTCACGTCGCGGTCGACCAGCTCGATGACGGCCATGGGCGCCATGTCGCCGTAGCGCATGCCGGATTTCAGGACGCGGGTGTAGCCCCCCTTCCGGTTCGCATAGCGGGGGCCGAGCGTCGCGAACAGCTTCGCCACCGCCTCCTCCTGCCTCAGGAAGCCTAAGGCTATGCGGCGGCTGGCCAGCGTGCCCGCCTTCGCGTGGGTTATCATCTTTTCAACAAAAGAGCGGAGGTCCTTCGCTTTCGGCACGGTCGTTTCTATCTGCTCGTGCTCGATGAGCGAGCAGGCAAGGTTTGCGAACAGCGACTTCCTGTGCGAGGTAGGCCTGTTCAATTTGCGTCCGGACATTGCGTGTCTCATTTTTTCCTCTTTCGTTGTATTGCCAGCTGGTGGCAATGATTGTTATTCCAACCGCCCGAGATTCCTCAAGGCGGCCGTCACCGTCATTTCTTCGGCTCGGTGCGCCGGATTTGGTCGGCTATCCCCAACTGCAGCATGCCAACCGCAGCGGCCTCCCCCACCTTGCCGCCGCCAACAAGCCCGGACAGGGCGTTGGTGCCGGCGTTGAAATTCCTGGAAAGGGGCGAAAAGATGCTGAGGGTTCCCATGAAAACCCCGCAGAGTATGGACAACAGCGTAAAGATTTTTCCCAGCACCGAGAAGAAGCTTTCCGGTTCCTTTTTCTGCTGTGCTCCCGCCGATGCTGCCATTTTGCGAATCCTTTTTCCTTATCTGGAAGCGATTATAGAACTACTTGTACGGATTTTCAAACTTTTTCGACAGCTCCTCGATATTCTCGGGCGGCCAGCCGGCAACCTCCATTCCGAGGTTGAAGCCCATAAGCCCGAGCTGCTCCTTTATCTCGTTCAAGGACTTGCGGCCGAAATTCGGCGTCTTCAGCATGTCGTTCTCGGTCTTCTGCACCAACTCGCCGATGTAGGTGATGTTGTCGTTCTTCAGGCAGTTGTTCGCGCGGACGGAGAGCTCAAGCTCGTCGACTTTTTTAAGCAGCCTCTTGTCGAACGGAAGCTCCTCGACCGCCTCCTCCTTCTTCGCGACCTCCGGATCCTCGAAGTTGATGAACAGGCTCAATTGGTCGACCAGGATGCGGGAGGCGAGCGCGAGCGCGTCCTCCGGAGCCACGGCGCCGTTCGTCTTTACGGTCATGACAAGCTTGTCATAGTCGGTCTTTTGCCCGACGCGGGCCTGCTCGACATTCGATGCGACGTTCAGTATCGGCGAGAAAATGCTGTCGACGGCGATATATCCGATCGGCATGTCCGCCTTCTTGTTCTCCTCGGCGGTGCGGTAGCCCTTGCCGTTTTCGACGAAGAACTCGATGTTCAGGTTCGCGGTCGCGTCGCAGTGGCACAGCACGAAATCCTTGTTTATGATTTCCGTTTCGCTGGAGCTCTCTATCTGGCCGGCGGTGACAATGCCAGCGCCCTTCGCGGAGAGCGTCATCTTCTTCGGGTGGTCGCTAGCGGACTTCAGCACTATGTTCTTGATGTTCAGGACGAGGTCGATGACATCCTCCTTCACGCCGGGAATCGATCCGAATTCGTGGAGCACGCCGTCAATCTTTATTCCGACAATCGCGGCGCCCTGGAGCGAGGAAAGCAGCACGCGGCGGAGAGCCGTGCCGAGCGTAAGCCCGAATCCCTTTTCCAAAGGCTCGGCAACGAGGGTCGCCGTATTTTTGCTCTTGTCCTCCTTGTCTACTACAACTTTTTCCGGTTTTATAAGGTCAAGCCAATTATTCTGTATCAATTTCGCCCCCGATTCTAAGGTTATAAATTCTTTTGGTTGGTCGTCAAACTCGCCTAGGCTTCTTCGCGCGGCATCCGTTGTGCGGAATTTTAGTGACGTCGGCAATGCCGTTGATCGTTATTCCAAGGGACTGCAGCGTCCTGACCGCGGCCTCGCGGCCGGAACCCGGGCCCTCCATCTTCACGTCCAGATAGCGGATGCCATTCTCCATCGCCTTCCTTCCCGCGTTTTCCGCGGTTATCTGAGCGGCGTACGGCGTCGATTTCTTCGCGCCGTTGAACGAGTTCGCGCCGGCGGTCGACCATGCGATCACGTTGCCCTGCATGTCGGTTATCGTTATGCGCGTGTTGTTGAACGTAGCAAGTATGTAGGCTATTCCGTTCGTGACATTCTTCTTTTCTTTCTTCTTGCCGGCGACGGCGGCCGGTTTTTTATTGTCAGCCATTATTCAAACTTTCCTTTTGTTACTTCGTGACTTTCTTCTTGCCCGCGATAGGAACGGCCTTGCCCTTCCTGGTCCTTGCGTTCGTCTTGGTCCGCTGGCCGCGCACGGGCAGCTTTTTCGTGTGCCTGACGCCCCTGTAGCAGCGCATGTCCTGCAGCCTTTTGACGTTCATGGAAACCTCGCGGCGCTTGTCGCCTTCGACCGAAAAATTCTTGTCGATGTATTCGCGAATCTTGAATACTTCGTCGTCGGTCAGCTGGTGCACGCGGGTGGACGGCTTCACCTTGACCGCCTTCAGTATCTTGCCCGCGGTCGCGGGGCCTATTCCATAGATGTAGGTCAGGGCAATGTTGACGCATTTTTCGGTGGGTATGTTCACGCCTGCTATACGAGCCATATTATCTCCTAATCGTTAAACCAAAACGCGCGCGGCGACGCGCTGTTTCAATCCGGGTTGCCAACCTGAAAAAACCGGGCGAAACCCGCATTTTCCAGAAGTTAAAAATCCAATATAGATACCAAAAGTCCTATCTATTCTAAATATATTTTCCAAGAAGTCAATATCTTTCAGAATATCGCCTCCCCTATTTTCTGGCTCGTTTCGTGCACGCTAAGCCCCGTCGCGTCGATTTCGACCAGAAGACCGCGCTCCCGATAGAAGCCTATTATCGGGGCGGCTTCGGCCTCGTACAGCTTCAGGCGGTTTTTCACTATTTCCGGCTTGTCGTCGGTGCGGCGCTTGAACTTCGTGCCGCCGCAGACGTCGCAGACGCCCCGGACTTTCGTCGGCATAAGCGAGTCGTGGTAGTGCTGGCCGCACGTAGAGCAGGAAAACCGGCCGGAAATGCGGCGAATCGTTTCCTCCTCGGAAATGTCTATCAGAACGACCTTGGAAAGCTTTATGCGGAAGCTGTCCAGCATGTCTTCCAGCGCATAGACCTGGTTTATCGTGCGCGGATAGCCGTCGAGGATGAATCCCTTCGACAGGTCGATTTCTCCGAAGGTCGATTTCACGACCTCGTTGGCGACAACGTCGGGAACCAGGAAGCCGTTGTCGATTATGTTCTTCACCTTCATGCCCAGCTCGGTTCCGGAATTGACCGCGTCGCGCAGGATATGCCCGACCGAAAGGTGGATCATGCCGTACTTTTCGGATATAATCTCCGCCTGGGTGCCCTTTCCCGCGGCAATCGGGCCTATAAATGCAAAATATTTGTCTTCCATCGCCATTCTCCTATCTGACAAACCTGCGTTTTACTTTGCCAGCGCTTTTTATTATTCCCTGATACTGCCCGGAAATAAGGTGCGACTGTATCTGCGCCACGGTTTCGGTGATGACGTTGCATACGATCAGAAGCGTGGTGCCGCCCAGGTAGAACGGAACGCCGAACTCGTTGATAAGGAAATCCGGCAGCAGGCACAGCAGAACCAGATAGGCCGAACCGACCACTGTAATGCGGGCCAGCACGTAGTCGAAATATTCGGCGGTCGCATGCCCCGGGCGTATGCCGGGAATGAAGCCGCCGTAGCCCTTCAGGTTTTCGGCGGTTTCCTCGCTGTTGAACTGTATCGCGGTATAGAAGAACGCGAAGAACACGATGAGCGCGGCGTATATGACGAAGTACACCGGGCTTTGCCGGTTGAACGCGCGGGAAACAAGCTGCAGCCATTCGGGCGAATCACTGGAGGCGAACATTGTAATCGCCATGGGAATCTGGAGTATCGCGCCGGCGAATATCGGCGGAATGACGCCGGCGGTATTGAGCTTCAGCGGCAGGTGCGAGGTGTTGGCCTGCGCTCCGCCCATCATGGCGCCCTGCTTCGGATAGTGCATCAGGATGCGGCGGCTGGCCTGCTCCATAAACATCACGAACAGCACCACGCCGACAAGGAGCGCGCCAAGCACGAGCATAAGGAGCGGCTGTATCTGCCCGACCTTGCCGAGCTCGACCGTCTTCGCAATCGCGGACGGAAGGTTCGCGATAATGCCGGAAAATATTATCAGCGAGGAGCCCTGCCCTATGCCGCGGGCGGTGATCTGCTCGCCCAGCCACATGACGAGCATGGTGCCGCCCAACAGGCTGACCATGGTCGAAAATTCGAAAAACCCGCCCGGGATGATGACGGCGGGCGTGCCGTCGTTGCCGGTCAGGTGCTCCAGCCCGACGGAAATTCCGTACGCCTGCACAAGGCAGATCGCGACGGTCAGATAACGCGTGTACTGGTTCATCTTCTCGTGCCCGCTCTCCCCTTCCTTCTTCAGCTCCATAAGGCTGGGGGTGACGGTCGCCATCAGCGAAACGATAATCGAGGCCGAAATGTACGGCATGATGTTGAGGGCGAAAATCGTCATCCGGGAAAGAGATCCTCCGGTGAACACGTCGAACATGCCCAGCAGGCCGCCGCCTGACTGCGAATCGAAGAACGACTTCACAATCGAGGCGTCGACGCCCGGCAGCGGAATGAACGAGCCGAGGCGGTACACGATAAGAATGAATATTGTGAATAAAATCCTTTTTTTAAGGTCGCCTGCCTTCTTGAAGTCGTCAAATGTCACGTTCGATGCAAGCTTTTCTGCCAAAGATGCCATAAACCCTCCAAAGTCTTCTCAAATCGAACCCGACGCGCCCATGAAACCGCGCCATTTCGATTTAGCATGTCAGAGTAAAAAACCGCCGTACACGCCGCCGGATTTTTACGAGTTATTCTTTTTGCCCCGCAGCAGGCTTTTTCCCTGCCTGCTTCTTCGCGATGCGGGACGTTTTTTCTTTTTTCGCCAGCTTCGCCTTCTTGCCCTTGGGCGCTCCGGACTTCGCGGGCTCTACGGCCTTTCCGCCGGCCTTTTCGACCGCAGCCTTGGCCGCCTTGGAAAACACCGCGGCTTCTATCGCGACCGGAACCTTCAGCTCGCCCTTCGCAAGAATCTTCAAGCCATCCTTCACGGAATCGATTACCTTCAGCGCGCGCAGGATTTTCGCAT
>JAISNH010000068.1 GCA_031276335.1 Rickettsiales bacterium | reverse complement strand
GTGCTTTCGTACCTGTACTGCGTATAGTACAGGTCGGCGCCGCCCATAAGGTCGCGGTCGAACAGGTACGGCTCGGTGAACGAGAAGCCGAAGCGGTTTTCTCGCGCGGAATAGGTCGAGTTGAAGGACAGGGTCTGGCCTTTACCCATGAAGTTGTTCTCCTTTATCCCGAATTCCAGGAATCCCTTGTTTATGCTGGACCATCCGGCGCCGAGCGAAAGCTCGCCCGTCGATTTCTCGTCCAGCGCGACTATCACGTCGACCTTGTCCGGCGCGCCGGGCACGGCCTGCGGCGTTATCGCTACCTTGTTGAAATAGCCCAGCGCCATCAGCTTCTGCTCGCTCGCGCGGAGCTTGCTTATGTTGAACGCGTTCTGCTCGTCGAACGCCAGGTTCCGGCGTATCACGGTTTCGTACGTGCGGGAATTGTTCCGGACGTCGATCCTGTTGATAAGCGCCCTTTTCGAATTCCTGACGACAAAGCCGACATCGACCACGCCGCGGGACGCGTCCGGCGCGCGGTCAACGTCTATGGACACGAAGGCGAATCCGTCGGCGCCCAGCCGCTCGGTCAATCTCGCCACCGACTTCTTCACCAGATCCTCGCTGTACCAGCGCCCCTCCTCGAGCAGCACCTCCTTGAGAAGGCCGCCAGTCTCCAAATCCGGTATTTCCGAACGCACGCCTATGCCGCCCACCTTGTACCTGGGGCCCTCCGAGATTTCGAATCCTACATAGAATCCCTCCTCGTCCATGTCCATCCTGGCATTGTACGAGGCGACCTCGAAGTCGAGGAATCCGTTGTTGAAATAGAATTGCCGCATAAGATCCGCGTCGTAGGCGAGCCTGTCCTCGTCATAGGTGTCGAACACCTCCATCAGCTTCCACCACGCGTATTCCTTGCTCGAAATCGCGTCGATCAGGCGGCCGTCGGAAAAATATCCGTTGCCCTCGATCTCTATGCTCCTTATGTATCCCTTGGAGCCCTCGCGGATCTCGAAGACCACGTCGCAGCGGTTGTCGCCCCTTTCGATCACCTTCGCGTCGATGACCGACTTGAAGAAGCCCATGCGCTTGTATGCAATCTTCAGCGCCTCCACGTCGGCGTGCACCCGGGACGCGGAGAACAGGGAATGCGCGCGCGTACCCACCTCGCGCGCGAGGTCCTCGTCCTTCATCGCGTCGCTGCCCTCGAAGGCGACGGCGCCGACGACCGCCTGCTCGACGACGGAAATCCTAAGCACGCCCCCGGACTCGTCCATCCTCACGTCCTTGAAAAATCCGGTGGAATACAGCGCGGCCACGTCGCTAGACAGGGTCATTTCATCCACCTCGACGCCCTCCTTCGCGCCTATGATGCTCCTGACCATGTCGGCGTCGATGCGGACGTTGCCCGAAACCTCGATGCGCTCAACGCGGCCCGCCATGGCGGGAAGCGAAAACAGGACGGCGAAGGATGCGGAGAGCAGCTTTCCCATTATCTCATTATCTCAGCAACTTAGCTATGTCGTTATACGTCGCGAACAGCACCAGCAATATTATGAACGCGAATCCGGCGAAGAACATCTTGTCCTTCACGCGCTCCGGCAGGTTGCGGCGCGCCAAGCCCTCCAACAGGTATATGAGCAGGTAGCCGCCGTCCAGAACCGGCACGGGAAGCAGGTTGAACAGCCCCAGGCTTATCGATATGAACGCGACGAGGTACATGAACGAGTAGAGCCCGTTTGCAAGCGCGTCGCCGGAAACCTGAGCTATGGATATTATGCCGCCCAGATCCTTGGACGAACCCGCGCCGGTCAGCATGCCGCCGATCGCGCGCGCGGTGTCGGCCGTGATCTCCCACGCCTCGGAAATCGCGCCGCCGGCCGCGCCAAGCAGCCCGGGCCTCGCATAGCCCGCGAAGTGCATGCCGTACGTAATGCCGATGACCGACTTTCCGTTCTCCCTTGCCGGCACGACGGGAATCACGAGCTCGGAGCCGCCGCGTTCGACCCTTATGTCAACCCGGGCGCCCACGGGGACGGAATTTATCATGAGGGAAACGTCGCGCATGCGCTCCACCCGGCGTCCCGCGACCTCGACAAGGCGATCGCCGCCTTTCAGCCCGGCTACCGCGGCCGGCGAGCCGTCGGCAACCGTCTTGACGAACGCCGGCATGTCCCGCCTGCCCACCGCGGCGAACAGCATGAAGAACACCAGTATCCCGAATATGTAGTTGAACACGGGGCCGGCGGCGATAACCGCGGCCTTCTGATACCTTTTCTTGAACTCGAAATGCCCCGCCCGCTCCCTGGTGGACAGCTTCTTCAGCGCGGCGGCCCTGGCCTCCGCCGTTTCCGGCAGGTCGTTCTGCCCAAGCATCTTCACGTAACCTCCCAGCGGAAACATGCCGATGCGCCATTCGGTGCCGCGCCCGTCCCTCCACTTGCAGAGCGCGCGTCCGAACCCGATCGAAAACGCATCCACGCGCACGCCGGACAGCCGCGCGAAGACGAAATGCCCCAGCTCGTGCACGAACACGACTATCGGCAGCAAGATTACGAATGCGAGCAGTCCCATCATTTTTTCCTCCTTTTTATACGTCTTGCCATGATACCACAGGGACAAGCGGAGAATCAAGCGCAAATAGGAAAAATCTTGACACGGGGCGGGCGCTCATGTATCATCGCCCCGGAATAGAAACGCGAGGTCAAAATGAAAACCAAAAGTTCCCTGAAATCGGCAAAGGCGAGGAGCAAGAACGTGCAGCTGGTGCGCCGCGGCAAGACCGTCTACGCAATCGACAAGAAAAACCCCAGGTTCAACGCGAAGCAGGGATAATCCGGATTCCACGAAAACGAAAGGGAGCGGGAAAACCGCTCCTTTTCCAAATTCCAAATCGGCCTCGGCTGAAGCGCCGGCGCGCTATTCAGCGCCAGGTTCAGGTTCGGCAGGCGCGGGGCAGGAGGCTACCCGGCCGCGCCGGGATCGCAGCCGAAGTTGTCCTTCCGCGCATAGTTCCTGTCAAGCGCGAGGAGGGTCCTGTCCAGCTCGCAAATCTTCCT
>JAISNH010000044.1 GCA_031276335.1 Rickettsiales bacterium | reverse complement strand
GCATAGTCGACAACAAGGGCGTCGAGATAGTGAAGCCCGACTACTTCGACGACATAACCCAGTTCGACGTCAACAACCAGGCGCGCGCCGTCAACTACAAGGACAACGTGCGGGTGCTCCTGGACATGAAGGGACGCATCGTGAAGAATTTGGGCAAGGGCAAGGTCCCCGATGCCCTGATGTACCCGACAAGGGCTCCGGCCAAGGCCAAGCCCGCGGCGAAGGTTCCGGAGAAGGCCCCCGCCCCCGCCCCTGCTCCTGCGAAGAAAAAGTAGCCTCATGAAAAGCGCGCGGTCGATTGCGGTAGCCGCCGTTGTTTCCGGCTGCATGGCGGTTCCGGTTCCGGGCGACGTGGAGGACTCCGAGGTCTTCCATTGGGAAAAAGAAACCGTCACCATGGAAAAATTCATAAGCGACCACAAGGCCTGCCTCGGCGTGAAGAACGCCGCGCCGCGTTCCAGAATGGAAAACCTGCTGAACCCCATGGAGCCGTACACGATGCCGAAATGGGACGGCATGTGGGCGACGTTCGAATCGCGCGGGTACCGCGAAACCGGACAGCGCGTAGCGTTCTCTATCCCGTCCAGCGGCGGCGGCACCATGACCGGACAGTACAGGAAGTGCATGCTGAACCTGGGCTATGCGCTGACGTACAAAAGATAATCTCGATAGAAATCCCAATCGTGGAAGATGCGGGCTTTGCCAGCCTTTCAAACTCGATGCCCTAACTCGAAACCGCTGGCCGGAACCGGCGGCCTTACCACACGTCCTCCATCTCGTCTTTGGCATCAGTGTTGTCGTTGTAGTTCTGTATATTCTCGGTAATCTTCGTCTTCAGCGTGCTTATGAAATCCACGGCGGCCGACTTCGCCTTCGACTTCTTGTCGGTCAGGAACACCTCGTAATCCATGCAGCTTTTGTCCATGGTTATCGGATCGGCCTTTTTCCAGTCATCGACAAGGCTGCCC
This sequence comes from Rickettsiales bacterium, assembly GCA_031276335.1. Lineage (GTDB taxonomy): Bacteria > Pseudomonadota > Alphaproteobacteria > Rs-D84 > CACZYB01 > JAISNH01. The sequence continues at coordinate 2,850 of JAISNH010000044.1, read as the reverse complement.
AGCTTCATGCCCTTGAACGGGCATCCGTCCATATCTGGATTCTTTTCGGCGGAAAAGCAGAAGTCCTGCGCCTCCTGCAGCGCTTTCCCTGCGTCCATGGTAGTGACCTTGTACGACACGGCCGGCAGGTTGCCGGGAACCTGATTCCTAGGGAACACGGTTATGTCCACCAGCTCCAGAACTCCGGAATAGATGTGCTGCGGCATGATTTTCCCGGACGACACGTCCATAGCGTTCGCCTTCAGATAGTCGTAGTATCCTATCGAGCCCCTGCGTATCTTGTCCTCGTTCTTGGTGCCGCTTTCGAACGACAGGCTGTCGATGCCGTAATAGTTGGAGGTATATATCTCCCTCGCCTTCTTGCTGAACACGCACTTGAACGGAGGGCTCTTCATTCCGGCGTACACGTCGGTCAGCATGTCGTTGTAATCGTCGAAGAATACGTCGAACGTCATGGTCGCCTCGTTCGTCTTCTTGTCCATGCAGGAATAGAATATGCCGGTGCATTCCTCCGGCGTCTTCGGCGCAGCCGCCGCGGGCGTCCCGGCCGCGCCGCCGCCTCGCGAACCCGCGCTTCTGGCCCGGTTCGCGGCCCTGGGCGCCGCGTAGGCCTCGAATGGAATGGCAAGCGCGGCAAGCGCTGTGATGATGTATCTGAACATATCGGCTCCTCAGTTTGACGTTGACATTATACCACCGGGAAAGGGGATTTTCAACACTAATCAAATTTCCAGCCGGGCAAAATTATCTTGATTTTACCCGGATTTCATATTATTATGGACAATAATTTTCGGATTTTACTAAAAAGGAGTATAATATGTCTGACCTGATGAAGGGCAAAAAAGGAATAATCTGCGGAATAGCGAACGAACGCTCCATGGCGTGGGGCATAGCCCAGGCGGTTGCTGCCGAGGGCGCCGCCGTCGCGGTGAACTATTCCAGCGACATGATGGAGAAGCGCGTGCGCCCCCTGGCCGAAAGCATAGGCAGCCCGGTAATAATGCCCATGGACGTGCAGGACGATGCTACGCTCGACGCGTTCTTCACCGAAATCGGAAAGAAGATGGGCAGGATAGACTTCCTGCTCCATGCGATAGCCTTCTCGAACAAGGACGAGCTGTCCGGTCTTTACGTCGACAACACGACCCGCGAAAACTTCAAGAACACCATGGACATCTCCGTGTACTCGTTCACCGACATGTGCCGCCGCGCGGCTTGTATTGCGAACGAGGGCGCAAGCTTCCTGACATTGACATACCTCGGCGGGGAAACCTACATCCCGAACTACAACGTCATGGGCGTGGCGAAGGCCGCCTTGGACGCGTCGGTCAAGTACCTGGCCAGCGACCTCGGCAACCGCGGCATCCGCGTGAACGCGATTTCCGCCGGCCCGATAAAGACCCTGGCCGCCGCCGGCATCGACGACTTCAAGCTGATGATGCGCTGGAACGAATACAACTCGTTCCTCGGCCGCAACATGAGCATGGAGGACGTAAGCAAGGCGGGCATGTACATGCTCTCCAATCTCTCCAGCGGCGTGACCGGAGAAGTGCACCACGTCGATTGCGGATACCACGCCCAAGGCATGATAAACATCGCCCACACGAGGGAAAGCAGCGACATGCTGGCCGAATACGCCGACCGCCTGGAACGCAAGGAAAGCTAGTCCGGACAGGAGGTTCCTTACCGGCCGCCGCGCCCTTTTGCAATCAGCGCATACCGGCATTTTTGCTATACGATGAACGGATTTTTTATCCTTAAATTCGGCGAAGCATGAACAGTTGCATATTATCGAAGCTTCCGGTGTAAATCGCAGTTAGTGTTTTCGATTTTTTTAGTTTCCTCGAATATTTCCTTCACCCCTTTCAATACAAGGTACAGGATTATAATGCCTGCGATCAAGTCAGGAACGAAGCTGTCCGTTATAAGGACGAGAATGGCGGCCATTATGATTCCCGCATTGGACTTCACATCGTTGGAGGAGCAAATGAGGCTTGCTTTTATATTGACATCGCTGCTACGCAGCCGCTGAAGCAAAATCAGCGAAACGGAGTTGCCTATCAATGCAAAAACCGAAACCACGATCATAGCGATATAATTCGGAACGGCCGAATAGCCCAGGAATCTTTTCACTATTTCTGCAAACCCGTATAGGACAAGGGCGGATTGCGCAAAGGCGACCAGCTTCGCTATCCTTGCTTTCCTACAGGCGCATTCCGACAAAGCGAGCAGCGATAAGCCATAGATTACGGCATCCGCCAGCATATCGAGGGAATCCTCGAGCAGGCCGATCGAGCTATGGATTTTACCGAATATGAATTCAATCAGGAAAAACAGGAAATTGATTACCAATACTATCCATAATGTCCTTATTTCCGTTTTTTTATTGCCAGCCATCGCATATCCTTCATCGTTTTACAAACAACTTATATGGTATTGGACACGAAAGTCAATACCATATGCCAATCGTGCTTTCGCCTAGATTTTATACTTGACAAAAACATTTTAATCGTATAAAATCATCCTCAATGATAATTCGATGATAAAAAGAGAAAAAATATGGCAGTAAGATTCGACCGGGAAAAGCTCCCGAACTACATATTCGCCGGCATTATCTTTGTCGCCGCCGTGCTTTTCATCCGCTATGTGGCGATTGCTTTCTGGCGGTTCGATTTCTTCAAGCTCTCCCACCTGCGGGGATTCATGAAATACGCCTTCACAGGCAAGATATTCCTGAACGGACGCTACCTATCCATGCTGTTCGTGCTGCCCGGCCTAGGCATGCTCGCCTGCGCCGCGGTCGCCGCGGCATACGAACGCGATCTGGCGAAGCTGTCCGAATACGTGAAA
>JAISNH010000061.1 GCA_031276335.1 Rickettsiales bacterium | reverse complement strand
AGGGGAACGCCTTGTCCTGCCGGTACATATGCATCGCAAAGTACGACTTGTCCGGCAGGAGCGTACAAGATAGGCAACACCGACGAGCATGGCGTAATGGCCGCAGGGACAAGCTGTCCATCTGGAAGCTACAAGATAACAATAAACTAATCCGGCTTTGTCATGCCGGCGTAGGCCGGTATCCATCGTCGGAAAACATATAAACAAGGAGAAAAGAAAAATGAAACCACAAATTAAAATACTGGCGGGCGTACTGCTCGCGATATCAACATCGGCCTCGGCGCAGGGCGTACAGTGCCTTCCGTGTCCTGCGGGGACTTATAGCGGCGGGGCGTCTACCAGCTGCACGCCATGCCCGATTGGAACGTATCAGGACTCGATTGGTGCGGCAAGCTGCAAGACCTGCGCCTCGTTGGCCGATTCGGATCAGGTTGGCATGACCGAGTGCCCCACGGGGTGTGCTGGCGGGCAGTACGCGAATGGAACTGTATGCATAACTTGCCCGCCAGGCTCGTACTGTCCGAAAGGGGTCGCGAACCCGATGCCGTGTACTTCAGGAAATTATTGTCCTGAGAGCAGCAGCCTTCCAGTGCCGTGTTCGGCGGGAACGTATCAACAGAATGCGGGTGCGGCAAGTTGTACAACGTGCCCCAGTGACTACCACTCACTTGCTGGCGCTTCCGCCTGCACTAAGTGTACGTCATACACCAAAGGTCCTATTTACGATAATAATGGTTACAATTGGTACTTTGGTAATAAAGGTGATTATATATATTGTAAATTCGATTCTAGTGGTGCTTGCGTGCTTGATTCATCCCAGTCTACTGGCGGTTGCAAAGGCTACGCCGGCCCCGGCTACAACGACTGCGCGGTTGACAATTCGAATGGTGCGACTCTTCGGGAGCAGGCCAACCGTTTCTGTAAAAATGGCGGGAGCTTTTGAGGCAAATAAACAAAGGGACGGCGTCCGAACTGCCGTCCTATTACGGGAGAAAGCCATTCATGGTCTTCTGCTTTCTCCCTCCCTAAAGTCCATACCAGGCTGACCGAAGTATCCTCGCGACGCAACCTAATCTCCTCGCTAGCACCGCTCGTCGATAAGGTTTTGTACGCTCGGGTTCTTCTGCTTTCTCCCTCCCTGAAATCATTTAAGATTTATCATTTAAGATTTAGGATTTGCCTTTCCGTCATACTGGCGCAGGCCGGTATCTATCGTCATAGTGTCATAGCGGCACCTGATGCCGCTATCCAGGTGATGAAGGATTCTTTGCGTGGCCTAGATTCCGGTGTCAAGCACCGGAATGACGAAGGGGTGCGCCGGTATGACGGGGGCTTCGCCGGCATTCGCGGGAATGCGGCGATTGCCTTCCTCCATTTCTACTTTACATCGCATCAATTAAACTGTAACATAGTCAGCAAATAAACGAAAACGAGAACAAAGGCAAATGGGCAAGTATCTGGACGGCTTACGCAGCGACCGAATCGAAGTGAGGCTTGCGCGGAACGATGCCGAAATCCACGCCTACCAGCGGCTCCGCTTCAAGGTGTTCTACGAGGAGGAAGGTGCGAAGCCAACCGCGGCTCAGGCGGCCGAAAAGCGCGATTTCGACGAATACGACCCGCACTCCGACCACCTTATCGCGATCGACAGGACGCTTGGCGGCGACCCGGACGACTATATCATCGGCGGTTACTGCCTCATGCGCAAGGAGGGGGCGAGCAAGGTCGGGCACTGGTATTCCCAGACCGAGTTCGACGTCGAGAAGTTCAACGATTTTGACGGCGAGGTGCTGGAGCTCCGGCGCGCATGCGTCGCCAAGGACCACCGCAACAAGCTGACCATGCAGATGCTTTGGAACGCGCTTGCGGCATACATGTTCGACTATGACATAAAGCTGATGTTCGGGTGCGGAAGCTTCCTGGGAACAGACCCGGCGCAGTTCAAGCAGGCCCTTTCCTACCTTTACTACAACGCGGTTGCGACCGGCCCGCTCGAGATACAGGCCAAAGGCGCGAACCGGCGCGAAATGAACATGCTGCCCGAATCCGAGGTCGATCCGGTCGCGGCGATAAACTCCATACCCACCATGGTGCGCGGATACATCCGCGCGGGAGCCAAGGTCAGCGGCTCGCTTTGGATAGACTGGGACTTCAACTGCTTCGACGTCTGCATAATATTCGAGATGAGGGACCTGAAGGCGAACTACCTGAAGCATTACGAAAAGGGGATAAAGGGATGAACACATATAAAAGGGCGAATAAAATAATAGTCAGGCAATCCGAGCCGTTCGACGAATCACGCATTAGAATAACGTGCGAAGCGTGCAATCCGAACGCACGCAGCGGCAAAAGCACAATCGTATTCAGAAATGACAAATTTTTACCCAATGCACCGCGTCCCGGCGACAGGATATTCAGCTACGAGGACACGCGCGGAATCCATTTCGCGCTGCATCGCACGCCCGCGCACGCCGCCGCCGACATGTTCGGCACGATAGGACGCGCGGTCAGAGGCCTGCTCTACCATGGTAAATAAGAAAATCTTCATAATCGCGGGCGAGGCCTCCGGCGACATACTGGGGCACGACCTTATGAAGGCAATTCTTTCGCGCGACCCCTCCGTCGAAATCGCCGGCGTAGGCGGCGAGGAAATGTCGAAAATACCGGGATTCAAATCCCTGTTCGACATACGCGACATCGCGGTCATGGGAATCGTCGAGGTATTCAAGAACCTGCCGACCATCATGCGCCGGTTGAAGCAAACCGCCGCGGCGATCGCGGCGTTCAAGCCAGACCTCCTCGTCACGATCGACGCGCCGGGATTCAACATGCCGGTCGCAAGGCGCGCTAAAAAGCTGGTGCCGAGCCTCCGCGCCGCGCACTATGTCGCGCCGCAGGTATGGGCGTGGAAGGAAAGGCGCGCGGCTAAAATCGCCGCCCTGTACGACTATCTGCTGTGCCTTTTCCCGTTCGAACCGAAGTATTTCGAGAAATACGGGCTCCCGACCTTCGTCGTCGGGCATACGGCGGTCGAAACCGCGCGCGGCAACGCGACGCGATTCCGAAAGCGCCACGACATGGCGGAGGGCGACCTGATCATCACCATGCTGCCGGGTTCGCGCGTACAGATGGCGCGGCGGCTGCTCCCCGTATTCGAAAGGACGGCCGAGCTGCTGTCGGCGAAAATACCGAACCTGAAAATCGTAATTCCGACGACGGCGACCGCTCACGACTTCATCCGCGCCGAGGCGGCGAAGTGGCGGACGAAGCCCCTGATCGTCGCGGGAAAGAACGAACGGTACGACGCCTTCGCGGCAAGCGGGGCGGCGCTGTCGATTTCGGGGACGGCGGTGCTGGAGCTCGCGCTTGCAAACGTGCCGACGGTCGCGGCGTACAAGGCCTCGGCGCTCACCTATTTCATCGGGCACCGCCTGGTGAAGCTTCCGAGCGTTACGCTGCCCAACATAATCGCGGGCAAGGAGGTCGTGCCGGAGTTCATACAGGACAAGGCCACGCCGGAGGCATTGGCGGCCGCGATCATGAAATTCCTGAACGACGGGAAATACCGCGACAGGTATTTCAGGCAGCTTGAAACCGTGCGCGAAAGGCTGACCCCGCCGGGCGGAAAGACGCCATCGGCCGAGGCAGCTTCGATAATCCTGGATGCAATAGGAGGCGGAAAATGAAAGACCTAAGCGAATCGCAGGGCATCCTTAAAACCCTTTTCGGTAAGGAAAAGCCGGAGATAGTCAGGCGCGTATTCAACATCCTGGACAAATCCGGGAAAATCACCGATGAATTCGAAAAGATAGACGTGGTGCAGAACTACACGCCCACCGGCCAGGAAATAATAATGCGCACCTGCCTCGCCTGCCTTATCCGCGGGCAGTGCACGCCGTACGCGATGTCCCACAGCTTCATATGCGACAGATTCAACGATCCCGCGATACTTCAAATAATCATACCGAAACAGACCTGCGACGGATGCGGAAACCTCGGGAAAAACGACCCCTCGTTTTTATTGACGGACTCGGACTGCATGGCCTGCCGACTCTTTCCCGACGGCGAAGGGCCAAGAAGCCTCCATTCGGAAAATTTTTCCTTTTACGCGCAGGAGCGCTCCGGCCTCGATATAATCCACACATTCGACGGCGACCGGTTCGATCCGTTCGAAAATCCCAGGGTATGCTCCGAATGCAGGCAGCTGGATCTGAAGCGCATGCGCGGATGGGTCGAGGACAAGAAGCGACGGAACGCGGAATTTGCCGAAAGCATGGCCAGGCAAGCGCGCTAAACCGCCGGACGAAGCTTATGAACAAGTAGCTGGCGTCAATCTTGGCTCCTTCGAGGGATGTATGCCCGCGCTAGATTTTTTGCTTGACATATGCAGGGGGGGGGTATATACTATCTTCGTTATTATAGCAATAATAACATAATAAAAAAACAAGAAAGGAAAATAATTATGAAGACATCATTATTGGTTATGGCGGCTTTGCTCGTCGCTACGTCCGCGTCTGCTGCCGAGTTGAAGCAATATGGCTCGGCGAAAATCGTGTATTCTAACTTGAATTTGGAAGTCGATGATCAAGACTCTGATATGAAAACCGCTTATGGCCTTGGCCTTGGCTATGGTGTGAAAATCAGCGATTTCAGAGTCGAAGGAGAGCTTACTTTAAGAGCGAAGAACAAACTGAAAGAAGACGAAAGCGAAGGACTGACCAATCACTCGCTTATGGTGAACGGATTCTACGACATAGCTACTGGTACTGAATTTGTTCCTTACGTGGGCGTGGGCTTCGGCCTTAACAGGGCGAAGATTGCAAATGCGGGCACTCATAGCAAATTCGCTTACGGAGCTTCTGCCGGCGTAGCTTATAATGTCAACGAGAAAACAGCTGTCGACCTCGGCTATACGTATACGAAGATAGCGGACATCGACGACGACGAGGCTGGCGAGTTCAAGCAGGACACGGGCGAGATAAAGCTTGGCGCGCGCTATACATTCTAATAAAACGCTTTGCATGAAAATAAAACCGCAGGAACCTTATCTTGCGGTTTTTTATGTTTAGAATAAGATTTACGCGGAAGGGGGGGCATAAGTCAATGGAGGCGACGCAAATCTACGCCCGGCTATCAGACAACCCCGTAAGGCAGAGCATGGAAACGGCGGCTCGCAAAATGTTCGAATACGGCGAGAAGGCGGGGAAAGGGGCAAGCGAAGAAAAAGCTTGATTTTTAAGAGGTTGGCGGTTATAGTCGACAAATCCTGTAGGGGGCCTACGACAAGGGGGCCGAGGAAATTTTAAGGAGTTATGACCTTA
>JAISNH010000064.1 GCA_031276335.1 Rickettsiales bacterium | reverse complement strand
CATCTTGTCTATCTCGTCCAGCATGATAAGGGGATTCACGACGCCGGCCTTTTTCATGGTGGACAGTATCTTTCCGGTCTGCGAACCGATGTATGTGCGCCGGTGCCCGCGGATTTCCGCCTCGTCGTGCACGCCGCCCAGCGACAGTTTCTGGAACACGCGGCCGGTCGCCTTCGCGATGGCCTGTCCCAGCGATGTCTTGCCGACGCCCGGCGGCCCCATGAAGCACAGTATCGTGCCCTTCGCGGTGCCGACGCGCTTCTGCACGGCCAGGAACTCCAGTATCCGCTCCTTGACCTTTTCAAGCGCGTAGTGCTCCTCGTTAAGTATTTTTTCGGCCGCCTCTATGTCTGTGGTCAGCTCGGATTTCTTCGACCACGGCAGCTCGACTATGCACTCGATATAGTTGCGTATCACGGTCGCCTCGGGGGATTGCGGCGGCATTTTCTTCAGTTTCTTCAGCTCCGATTTTGCCTTCAGCAGCGCCTCTTTGGCAAGCCCTGCCGCGTCGATTTTGCGCTCCAGGTCGGAAAAGTCGTCCTCGTCGTCGCCCAGCTCCCTCTGTATCGCCTTCATCTGCTCGTTCAGGTAGAATTCGCGCTGGTTGCGGTCGATGGACTGCTTCACGCGGCTTCGGATGCGGCGGTCCAGCTTCATGAAGTCCAGCTCCGTCTCTATCATAGCGTACAGCAGCTCGAACTTCTTCTTAAGATCGTTTTCCTCCAGTATCGCCTGCTTGTTCTCGACCTTGGCCGGCATGCTCATGATTATGGTGTCGAGCAGTATCAGCGGATTGTTGATGTTTTCGATTCCGCTGATGTTTTCGATTAAAATATCCTTGTTCATCTTCACATATCGGGTGAAGCCCCCGATGACCGATTTGATAAGGACGGCCATGTCCGCGTCCGAATACCAATCCAGGTTTTCCTGGATTTTCTCGACCGTCGCGCTCAGGTACGGGCGGGAGGTGTCCAGGTCGATCAGGCGCACCTTGCGCGTCGCCTCGACCAGAAGCTTCACCGTATTGTCCTGCAGGCGTATCATCTGCACGATGTTGGCCGTCACGCCTACGTCGAACAGGTCGCCCCGCTTCGGGTCGGCTATGTTCGCGTCGCGCTGGGTCACAAGCGCTATGTTTCGGCCGTTTTTCATCGCTTCCTCGATTGTCGCGATCGACTTGCCGCGCCCGATGAATATCGGTATCAGCATTCCGGGAAATACCACGATGTCGCGCAGCGGCAGCAGGCAGAATACCTCGCCCGCCGTCGCGCCGGCCTTGATTTCGGATTCTTTTGGTTTTCCAAACATGTTCGTTCCTTGTAACGGGGTTTGAGTTTATCAAACTCTTGGATTTTAGTCAAGCTGGAATAGATATAGGTAGCGGCAGGAAACTTTTCAAGTGTATGGACGGATGGCGGGATTCGTAGAATTTGCGGGTTCGCATCGAATTCCGATGCTTAGGAATTTTTTCTTTCAAGCTCCAGCAGCTTGCGTTTTATGCCGAGTCCGTATCCATACCCGACCAGGCTGCCGTCGCTGCCTATCACCCTATGGCACGGGATGATTATCGCAATCGGGTTGCGGGAATTCGACATGCCGACGGCGCGCGAGGCGAGCGGCCTACCGACGCGTGCGGCGATGTCCTTGTACGTGGCCACCTCGCCATACCGGATTTTCAATACCGCATGCCATACGTCGAGCATGAAATCGGTTCCGCGAGGCTCCAGCGGAAGGTCGAATTTTTTAAGCTTGCCCTTGAAGTAGGCGTCGAACTGCTTCAGCGCCTCGGACAAAAGGGGCGTCTTTTTCCGCTCGAATGCGCCGGACGGTGCGGTGTTCAGCTCGACGCCGACGATTTTGCCGCCGTCTTCGGCGATGCTTAGCGGACCTGCGAAACTGTCGTAAAACTGGATGTTCATGCGTCCTCTCTTGTCAGAATAGAATTTATATTGGCGGGCGATAGTTGATAATTCTAGAACCTTTAGAACTAATAATCAAACTATAACCCATATGAATCCGGCGGCATGCGCGGCGGATTTTTACCCATTGTTCCAATCGAAAACGACGAAGTGTTTTCCGATTGATTATTGGTGGGGAAGGCTGGATTTGAACCAACGTAGGCTTTACGCCGGCAGATTTACAGTCTGCTGCAATTGACCGCTATGCGACTTCCCCGATGCGGCATAATGCTACACTATCCGTCCGCAAAGTCAACGAATTATTTCTTGATATGCCGGCCGGAATATGATATTATTCCCCGGTCAACAAGGAGGAAAAATCATGAGCAATAACAAACGCACATCCGCGATAGCGGTTATGAAAAACAGGATTTTGGAGCACCGGAGGGCGGCCGCGGGCGTGCTCCTGCTGGCTGCGGCGTTCGCGGCGGGAAGCGCGCTGTGCTGCCGCAAGGAAGGATTCGACCGCATCGCATACATGAAAAGCAAGGAGCGCGAAAAAGGATATGGGGATCTGAAGCCTCTGGAAATCACAGGCGTTGGCGCGTGCCGGATAGAGCGCCGGAATAGGGCGGCGGACGGAAGGGTGCAGGCAAAGCGTCCCTCGGACGACCGCGACCGCCTGGCCGTGTATTACAGCGTCAACACCTCCCTCCTGTACGACAAGGCCGCGAAAAGCTATGTGGGAACCGCGAAGATAGACAGCCTGCTCAAAAGCAACGGCGTGGGGTACGACATCGCCACCGCGTCCGACGGATACTCCTCCACGCTCCGCATAGTCGCGCAAACCCCCGAGGACTTGGAAAAGATAAAGATAATACTGGGCGCGGACGAAAGCCTGGCCGAATACGATCTGTCCATAATCGACAGGGACTCCTATTGGCCGGCTAGGTTCACCGGAGTGTTTTCCGAAAGCGACTTCCTGTCCATGGACGACAGGATGTCCGCCGAATGCGGCGTCGAAGCCCTCGGGAAGGCGAGGGACAGCGCGGAGGCTCGTGCGAGGGTGCTTGGCGTCCGGCTGCTTGCCCCGATTGCCATGACCAGCGAAATCTTGCGCGGAAACACGTTGCGCATAGAGGTCACCTACGCGGTCAGGTAAGGCCGCGGAAAACGAAGGCGCGCGATATGGTAAACGCCGGAAAAATATCCGCCTCGATGCGATAGCCGATTCCGCGCCGTTTGAAGGATTGGGAAACAATACCCCTCGCAATCGCGCCTCTGCGCCTGCTATAATAGCGGGCGTGTTTTTAAAGGGGGCGCATGTCGAAACCTGTTTTGAAGATATTGCCTGGGCGGCCGTATCCGCTTGGCGCGAACTATGACGGCAAGGGCGTGAATTTCGCCCTTTTTTCCCGCAATGCGGAAAAGGTGGAGCTGTGCCTGTTCTCGCCGTCCGGCAAACGCGAGGAAGCGCGGATCGAGATGCCCGAATATACGGACGAGGTCTGGCATTGCTATATAAGGGGTATGAGGCCCGGGCAGCTGTACGGGTACCGCGTGTACGGGAAATACGACCCGCACCGCGGCCACCGGTTCAACGGCAGCAAGCTCCTTATCGATCCGTACGCGAAGGCGATGTTCGGGAAAATCATCTGGTCGTCCGCCCTGTTTTCCTATGACGTGTCCGGCCCGGACAAGGACCTCTCCTTTTCCGCCGCCGACAGCGCGAAGTACATGCCGAAATGCGTTGTCGCGTCCGGCAGCTATGCCTGGAAAACCGAAGGAAAGCCGATGGTGCGGCGCAGCAATTCGATAATCTACGAGGCGCATGTGAAGGGCATGACCATGCGCAGTCCGAAGGTGCCGGCGATTCTCCGCGGCACGTTCGACGGCCTGTCGCACGCAAGCGTCATACGCTACCTGAAGGATTTGGGCGTAACCGCGCTCGAGATACTGCCGGCGCAGTGCTTCTTTCTGGGCGCGATGCCGGCGGCGAACTGCCTGCACGACTATTGGGGATACAGCACGGTCAATTTCTTCACGCCGGAGCCCGCCTACCTGCGCACCAAGAACATCAACGAATTCAAATGCTTCGTCGACAGATACCACAAGGCCGGGCTGGAGGTCATAATGGACGTCGTCTACAACCATACCGGCGAAGGCAGCCACCTTGGCCCCGCGCTGTCGTTCAAGGGAATCGACAACGCCTACTACTACCGCCTGTCGCGCGACAGGAGGTATTACGACGACACGACCGGCACGGGCAACACGCTCGATTTTTCCCGCCCCAGGGTGGTGCAGATGACGATGGACAGCCTGCGCTACTGGACCGAGGAAATGCGGGTCGACGGCTTCCGCTTCGACCTTGCCGTAGCCCTCGGGCGCGAGGAGAAGGGCTTCCGCATGGAGGCCGATTTCTACAACGCGATCGCGCAGGACCCCGTGCTGCAGAAGACGAAGAAGATAGCCGAGCCGTGGGACGTCGGCGCCGGCGGGTACCAGCTGGGCAACTTTCCGGTCGGGTGGAGCGAATGGAACGGCCGCTACCGCGATACCGCGCGGCGGTTCTGGCGCGGCGACGAGGGACAGGCCGGCGACATGGCGACGCGCTTCACCGGCAGTTCCGAGCTGTTCGAGAAACTGGGGCGCCGTCCGTGGTCGACCGTGAATTTCGTGACCGCGCACGACGGGTTCACGCTGAACGACCTGGTGTCCTACGAGCGCAAGCGCAACGAGCCGAACGGCGAGGGCAACCGCGACGGCGCAAACGAGAATTACAGCCGCAACTACGGCGCCGAGGGCCCGGGCGACAGCGCGAAGATAAACGCCCTGCGCATGCGCCAGATGACGAATTTCCTCGCAACCCTGCTGCTATCGCAGGGGCTCCCTATGATGCTCGGCGGGGACGAGTTCGCGCGCACGCAGGACGGCAACAACAACGGCTATCTCCAGGACAAC
>JAISNH010000059.1 GCA_031276335.1 Rickettsiales bacterium | reverse complement strand
TTTACGGATAAATACGCCAAAATGTTTCACGTGAAACAATTTGGCTTATTTCGCTGTAAATTCAATACCTTGATTAGAACGAAATTAGAACATTTTGTGCTTGCAAAATGGGAAATGGGCGGTTATAATTGCATCCGAGTTCAATAGTGAGGTGATCTTATGGCCGCGAAATCCAGGACCGTTTTCGAATGCCAAACCTGCGGGGCTAGGCATAGCCGCTGGGTCGGGAAATGCGAATCCTGCGGAAGCTGGAATTCGATACAGGAGGTCCGCGACGAGGCCTCGGGCGCCCCGGCCGGGCTGACCCTCGGCGCCGGCGGGATAAGGCTCGCCTTTTCCGGGCTTGACGGCAAGATGTCCGACTATCCGCGCGCCACGACCGGCATACGCGAGCTTGACCGGGTTTTGGGCGGCGGGCTGGTCGCGGGCGGCGTCATACTCGTCGGCGGGGACCCGGGAATCGGCAAATCCACCATACTGCTTCAGGCGGCGGCCAACGTAGCCAAGGCGGGCAAGGTATTCTATCTTACCGGCGAGGAATCGGTTGGACAGGTGAGGATGCGCGCGGCGCGCCTGGGCTTGTCGGACGCTCCGGTCCTGCTTGCGGCGAATTCCAACGTGCGCGACATCGCGGCCACGCTTGCCGCCGAACCCTCCGTCGCGGCGGTCGTAATCGATTCCATACAGACCATGTTCCTGGACACCGTCCTTTCCGCGCCCGGCACCATCACACAGGTGCGGACCTCGGCCGGCGAGCTGATACGCCTTGCCAAGCAGAAGAGCTTCGCCCTGTTCCTTATCGGGCACGTGACGAAGGAGGGCGCGCTCGCGGGGCCGCGCGTGCTGGAGCACATGGTCGACACCGTCCTTTACTTCGAGGGCGAGCGGGGGCACCAGTTCCGAATCCTGCGCTCGGTCAAGAACCGCTACGGCGCGACCGACGAAATCGGCGTGTTCGAGATGACCGACAGGGGACTGGCCGAGGTCGAAAACCCCTCCGCGCTTTTTTTGGCCGAGCGGCGCGGAAACGTCGCGGGCTCCAGCGTGTTCGCGGGCATGGAGGGCACGCGGCCGCTGCTCCTGGAGATACAGGCGCTGGTGTCGCCGTCAAACGGCGGGGGCGCGCGGCGATCCTCCGTGGGGTACGACGGGGCGCGGCTTTCGATGATAACCGCAGTGCTGGACGCGCGCTGCGGCCAGGAATTCTGCGGCTGCGACATATTCCTGAATGTGGCCGGGGGATTGAAGATCGGCGAGCCGGCGGGCGACCTGGCCGTCGCGGCAGCCCTGCTGTCCTCGAAAAACAACATACCCGCGCCCTCCGACATGGCGATATTCGGCGAGATCGGGCTGTCCGGCGAGGTGCGCGCCGTCAGCCACATGGATTTGCGGATCAAGGAGGCGGCGAAGCTGGGCTTCAAGCGCGCCATGGTGCCGAAGTCCGGCAAGCTGAAGGCCGCCACCGACATGAAAATCGCGCAGGTCGGGCATCTGCAGGATTTGGCCGCGATGTTCAAGAAGTAATTCAAAAATCGCAAGGCCGGTTTCGCCGAGATTTTTGAATTAAAATAATGAGTAAAAATCTTACGCGCACGCCGCAAGATTTTTACGAGCCTGTTCAAGAAAGAATCCACCGCGCACGCCGCCGGATTTTTTGCGGGTCATATTTTTGGAAGGGAGGAAAAATGAAGAAAGATATTTTGAAAGACATCGAGAAGCTTGTCGCGCGGCAATCGCTGTGCTGCCTCGCGTCGGTGGACGCGCAAGGGTTTCCCGAGGCGCGCGCAATGCTGGCTCCCCGCGTGCGCGACGGGATAAAAACGTTCTACCTTTCCACCAATACTTCGTCGGCCAAGGTGAAGGCGTTCAGGAAAAACCCGAAGGCGTGCCTGTATTTCCACGACGGCCGCCTTTTCAGGGGCGCGATGTTCAAAGGCACCGCCGAGGTATGCCGCGACGGGAAATCGCGCGGGCTCGTCTGGCGGGACGGGGACGAGATATATTATCCGAAGGGCGTTTCCGATCCGGACTACGCGGTCCTGAAATTCACGGCGGAATCTGTGAAATACTACAGCGATTTTTCGGCGCGTGAAGCAAAGCTGCGGGACACTTGAAAGATTCCCGACCGCGGGATGATGCGGGGCGGAACGAACGGCGGGATTACTCCAGGATGTCCCTTATCTTTTCCTTCAGCTCGACGGCGGAGTCCACGGCCTTTCCGGCGGGGGTGCGGAGGTCGGCCTCCAGCTCGTCCAGCTGCTTCAACTGCCGCTCGAGCGCGCGTATTTCGGAGGCGCGATATCCGTTCTCGGCCGAATCGACCGCCCCGCCCGCAACCGCAGGCTTCGTCAGCCGCTCGAACACCTCCTCCTCGCTCGCGCTCATGTCGGAATCTATCAGGTCCCGGATCTCGCCGAACGTGCCGCCCGCCGGCAGCAGCTTCGAGATGAACAGCGCGCTCGTCTTCAGCACGGGCTTCGACCTGGCCCCGGTTATCCATTCCGGACGCTCCTTCGGCCGCGGCATGAACCACAGCACGGCCACGTACATAAGCGCCATTATCAGCACGCCGCGGATAAGCCCGAAGAAAAATCCCAGCGATTTGTCGACCCCGTGGAAGTTCGTGTCCCTCAGCTTCCTGGCGAATTTCTTGTTCAGGTAGGACAGCAGCATGACGACCACGACGAAAATCGAAACGTAGGCCGAAATCGCCGAAATCATGTTCGTCGTTCCGAACCAGCCCGCGAACTTCGGCTCGACGTGCGGATAGGCGTATTTCGCAATTACCGCAGTGCCTATCCATGCGGCCACGCCGAACGCCTCGGCTATGAAGCCGCCCCCGTAGGCGCAGATCGCCGAAACCGCGACGACAGTCAAAAAGACGAAATCCAGAAAAGTGAACAAGTCCATGGCAAAAACCCTCAGGCTTGCAATTATAACAGGGCGCCGGCTTAAAAGCAATAGTAATGGTGGGGGCCCGCGCGGGGGTGACGGGGATATTGTTCGAAAAGAGTCCCGCTTTCGCGGGAAGGCCTTTTATGAGTCCTCGATTCCCAGGTCCGGCTGCTGCGCTCCGCCCTTCGGGTCGCTCCCCGGAATATGCCGGGGTCGCCCTTTCCCGGCGATGCCCGCCTCGAAAGCCGCGGGAATGACGTGGAGGGGGCTTTCGCCGGTATGATGAATTGAAGGCGGCTGGCCGATTTCTTTTTCCTTGACAATCTTCAACTAAATTGCTATTTTGTCAAATACCAGAAAACTTATTTAGGATTCGACGATGTTCATTCGCAAGCAGGCAAAGACCGACATCAACCCGGAGGCGATTTATCTTTCGCGCGCCGGCATATACTCCGCCATCCTCAGGATGGGGGTGTTCATGATTCTGGCGCTGGCGATGTCGGCGGTGCTGGGGCCGACGCTGAAGGCGATTTTCGGAGCGAACCGCGCGCTCAACGGCCTTATACTTTTCACGTTCGCATTCGGGCTGTTCGTCAATTTCAGGAACGCGGCGGAGCTGGTGTCCGACACGGGGTGGCTGAACGACTTTTTCGCCGGCCGCGAAAGGGCGAGGGTGCCGGGCGTCATCGCTCCGGTCGCATTCCTGCTCCGCGAGCACCGCAAGAACCACAGGCCCTACATGGAGGCCGGAACGATGCGGACGCTCCTCGACATAGTGGAGTCCCGGATTTCCGACAGGAAGGCATCCTCGAACTATTTCACCGGCGTCCTGGTGTTCATCGGGCTGCTGGGCACTTTCTGGGGGCTGCTCATGACAATCGGATCGGTCGGCGACGTGGTAAGGAACCTGAACATTTCCGGCGGCGGAGTCGAGTCCATGTTCGAGAGCCTGAAGCTGAACATCGCAAAGCCGCTGTCCGGGATGTCGACCGCGTTCTCAACCTCGCTGTTCGGGCTGGCCGCCTCGCTCGCCCTCGGCTTCCTGCAGCTTCAATCGAACCTGGCGGCGCATTCCTTCCTGAACGAGCTGGAGGAGAACATGACCCGGTACACCCGGCTGGCCTCCTCGAGCGGGGCGGGCGACGGCGCGGTAATCACTTACCTGCAGGCGATGCTGGAGCAGACGGCGGACAGCGTTGCCGCACTCTCGAAAACGGTCGCGAAGGCCGCCGACACGAACGCGGACGTAGCTAAAAAGATGTCCTCCATGTCCGCCGAAGTCGCGAAGCTGTCAAAGGAGATGCAGGAGAAGCTGAAGGCGATGGAGCGGATGTCCGCCGGGCCCGAGAAGCTGGCCCCCGTCCTGTCCGACCTGGTGAAGATATCCAAGTCCGGATTCGGAATGGACGACCGGACGCGCGACCACATCAAAAGCATAGACTTCGGCCTTGCCGACATGACGGACAAGCTGTCGTCCGACATACGCCTGCTGGCCAAGACCATCGCCATGGGCGACAACAAGAACAGAAACGAAAAAAGGAGCCAGGAATGAAAAACATAGAAAAAGATTTCGGCGGATTTTCAACCGAATGGACGCAGAAGCAGGAGGCCAAGCCAAAGCCCGCACGCCGCGCCCAAACCGACGACGACATAATCGCGGCCGTGATGAACGAGTACGGATTCCTTATCAACAGCGGGGACGACAAGAACGTGTTCGTCCTGACCCCTTCGAACGAAATAGAAAAAAGGATAGTGGTCGAGGACAGCGGATCTGGCCTGGGGGACAGCGCAGTTCCGTGCGTGGCGTACGGCAGGCTGATGCGCCACATGTCCGGCCTGCCGAAGGGATACCTGGCCGTCGTCAAGGAGCGCTCCGAACCGAAGGGCCGCGCCTATGCCATGATCTCGGACGTGCTGAAATCGCGCGGCCGGCAGAAGGCCTGAGGAGGGCAGGCCAATGGCTACGCATTACCTGGATACGCTCCGCGTCTACTCCGTATTTCCAGACCGCATGGCGGCCATGGTGTCCCAAAGCGCATACGGCCGCTACCGCGAGCCGATAATGATGCTTTCCAGGATGCCCATGCACGAGATAATGCGGCAATACCGCGTCGACGGCGGCGAGCTGCTGGATTTCTCGCGCAGGAGCCGGGACGAGCTGGAAACCATGTTCTGCCCCTATGCGTGCGCGGATGTCCAGATTTCCGATATGCCCGACCTGCCCGCGGAGCGGTATGACCTGAGCGGCATACCGGAGCGCCTGCTCGGGTACCTGATTGTGCCGGGCAAGTACGGCCTTGCCGCCGCCGCCGACATGGAGGCCGCAAAGAAGCATGCGGAAAGCGAGGCGCTGGCGGCCGAAAGGCGTGCCAGCGCGGACAGGAAGTGGGTGGATGACATGATACGCGCCTCGCGCGAGGCCGAAGAGAAGCGAAAGGTCGAGGCGCTGGAGAATAAGATAAAAAAGGAGGGCTCCGATTTCCTGTACCAGCTGCCTCTGCTGCCGGAGTGGGGGGACAAGGATTTGGAGGCCATCAAATCTTCGGCGGCGGATTCCCCGGTACGCAAGCTTGCCGCCAGCTTCAGAGGCATCGTGAAATGAGGTTCCGCGAGCACGACGATTCCGCGAACCTGTGGCCCTCGTTCGTCGACGTGATGAGCAACATGTTCGTCCTTATGCTGTTCATCGTCGTGATATTCATGATAACGAACTTCCTTAGCGTGGCCGCAGCCCCGAAATCGGCGGAGGAGCGCATAGCCGTCCTTGAAAAGGCCGTCGCGGAAAAAGAGCGCGTGGCCGAACGCCTTATCGCCGGGATGAAGGGAGCCTCGGCCGCCGCGCGCAATGCCGCGGACGAGCGCGCGAAACGCGAGGAGGAGCTGTACCAGCTTTACGACGCGCTCGACATGTCCCGCCAGGACCTCAAGAAACAAGCCGTCAAGAACGAAAACATGGCCGCGAAGGTAGCCGAGCTGAACATGTTCATCCTGCAGATGGAAGGCGACATAATCAGGAAGGAAAACCAGATAAAGGCGCTTGAGAACAACGAGCGCAACCTTTCCGCGGCGGTAAGCCAGCTGTCCGGCGAGATGCGGAAACTGAATGATGTGTTCGAGGCGACCGACAAGTACATCAAGTGGCAGAAGGTGCAGATAGTCGAGATGGGAAAAAAGCTGAACCGCGCGCTCGCCAACAAGACGGCCGAGCTTTACAAGGTGCGGTCCAGCTTTTTCGAGGGCCTTATGCAGGCGGTGGCGGGCAACGAAAATTTCCAGGTGGCCGGCGACAGGTTCGTGATACCCTCCGAGGTCTTCTTCAAAAGCGAATCGGCCGACATAGGCGCCGCCGGCGAAGCCAGGCTCCGCGACATCGCGCGCGTCATGAAGGAGGCTATGGTGCGGTTTCCGGACGACGCGGAATGGATACTGCGCGTCGACGGGCATACGGACGCAACCCCGGTAAGGGCGGGCTCCGGGTACGCGTCGAACTGGGAGCTGTCCGTCGCCCGCGCGGTTTCAGTCGTGAATTTCCTTATCGCCGAGGGGATTCCGCCAGGCCGTCTGGCCGCGACGGGGTTCGGCGAGCATCATCCGATAGACAAGGGCGCGGGTCCCGCGGCAATGGCGAAAAACCGCAGGATAGAATTCAAGCTGACCGAGAAATAAATCCGCTATTTCATCCTGCGGATCTCGAGCTCCACCATCTCGACACGGCGGTATCTTATCAGCATCGCCCCGCCCGTAATCGAGCGCGGCACGGCCTTATCCACGGGCGCGGCCGGTGCCGGGGATACGGGATTTCCCCCTGTGGCCGCGGGAAGGTTTATTCTTTTCATGCGCGCCTCCTTTATACGGTTTTCCTGATAATATCCTATCATCCGAGGCGGCGGAAATCAACAGCTTATATATTATATATATAAAAACTTTCCCTTGACTTTTCGCGGCCGCGGCGGTTTCATAAAGGGACTATGAAACTCCTTGTCGTCGAATCGCCCGCAAAATCGAAAACGATTTCGAAGTACGTCGGAAGCGACTATACGGTCGTGCCGTCGGTCGGCCATGTCCGCGACCTGGACCCCAAGGACGGATCGGTCGACACCGAGCGCGGGTTCGCCATGAAGTGGCTGGTCATGAAGGACAAGGAAAAGCAGATCAAGCTTATCGAATCCGCCCTTAAAAAAGCGGACGGACTGTACCTTGCGACCGACCCCGACCGCGAAGGGGAGGCCATTTCCTGGCATATAGCAGACATCCTTTCCGAGCGGGGGCTGCTCGACAAGCCGGTGCACCGCGTCGTGTTCCACGAAATAACGAAGAAGGCCGTGCAGGAGGCCCTGAAGAATCCGCGCGGGATAGACGAGGAGCTGGTCAACGCATACCTGGCCCGGCGCGCGCTCGACTACCTGGTCGGGTTCAACCTGTCGCCGGTATTGTGGCGCAAGCTGCCGGGCTCCAAGTCCGCGGGGCGCGTGCAGTCGGTGGCGCTGCGCCTTATCTCCGACCGCGAAAAGGAAATCGAAACCTTCGTCAAAAGGGAATACTGGTCTATCGAGGGAACCTTCGAAACCAAGGATGCCAAGAAATTCGCGGCGAAGCTTTCCACCTTCGACGGGCGGAAGCTGGACAAGTTCGACATCCCGGACGCGGAGGCCGCGAACAAAATCGCCGCCGCCCTTTCCGGGCAGGAATTCTCGGTCGCCGGAATCGAGAGGAAAAAGCAGCAGCGGCGCCCGGTCGCCCCCTTCACAACCTCGACCCTGCAGCAGGAGGCCTCCCGCAAGCTCGGCTTTTCCGCGCGCCAGACCATGCAGCTCGCGCAGCGGCTTTACGAGGGCGTCGACGTCGGCGGCGAAACGGCCGGCCTTATCACCTACATGCGAACCGACTCGGTGAACCTTTCCGAGGAGGCGGTGTCCGCGATCCGCGGCATGATAAAGGAGGATTTCGGCGAGAAGTACCTGCCGAAGGCGCCGGTGTCCTACGACAACAAATCGAAAAACGCCCAGGAGGCGCACGAAGCGATCCGACCCACTTACGCGAGGAAGACGCCCGCATCGATAAAGGGATATCTGGACCCGCATCAGTTCAAGCTTTACGAGCTTATCTGGAAGCGCGCGGTGGCATCCCAGATGACGCCGGCGGAGCTGGACCTGGTCGCGGCGGACATTGCGGCGAAATCGGGCGACACGTTCCGCGCAAACGGCTCCATGATCGCGTTCGACGGATTCATGAGGCTTTACAAGGAGGACCTGGACGACGCCGAGGGCGACGAGGACAACAAGATGCTTCCCTCCATGAACGAGGGCGACGCCGTGAAGCCGGACGAAATACGCCCGGAGCAGCATTTCACCCAGCCCCCGCCGCGCTTCACCGAGGCCTCGCTGGTGAAAAGGATGGAGGAGCTGGGCATAGGGCGGCCGTCGACCTACGCATCCATACTGTCCGTCATACAGGAGCGCGACTACGTGAAGCTGGACAAGAAAAAATTCGTTCCCGAGGAGCGCGGGCGCATAGTTTCCAGCTTCCTCGAGAAATATTTCCCTAAGTACGTCGAAAACGACTTCACCGCCTACATGGAAGACGAGCTGGACGACATATCGAACGGCAAGAAGGATTACAAGGAGGTCCTGAAGGAGTTCTGGGACGGGTTTTCGGGCGCAATCGCAGCCGCAGGCGAGCTGACCATGACCGATGTGATCAACGCAATCGACGAGGACCTGGGCCAGCATTTCTTCCCTCCGAAGGCAGACGGCGGCGATCCGCGCGCATGCCCCGACTGCAAAACCGGGAAGCTGGGCATAAAGCTGGGCAAGTTCGGCGGCTTCGTCGGGTGCTCCAATTATCCGGAATGCAAATACACGAAGCCCCTTATCACCGTGGACGACGACGCGGAGGGACGCCCCGCCGCGCCCGGATCCGAGGGGCAGAAGCTGGGGCAGGACGAAAACGGCGCCGACGTGTTACTGAAGCACGGGCCGTACGGGAACTACCTGCAGCTGGGCGAGCCGGTCAAGGGCGACCTGCGCGGGCCGAAGCGCGTTTCCATACCGGCGGGCGTGTCGGTCGACGCGCTTACCCTTTCCCAGGCCCTGTTCCTGCTGTCCACCCCGAAAAGCCTAGGCAAGGACGAGGACGGGGAGGAAATATCGATCGGCGTCGGGCGGTTCGGGCCCTATGTGAAGAAGGCCGGCGCGTACAAGAACATTCCGCCCGGACAGGATTTCTTCGCGGTCGACCTGGCCGCGGCGAAGGCTCTCTTGGCCGGAGTCCGACCGAAGGCGCGCGGCAAGCTCCTGGGCTCCCATCCGGCGGACGGAAAGCCGGTGACCTATTTCGCAGATGGCAAATGGGGACCCTATGTGCAGCACAACCGCACCTTCGTTTCGATTCCCCAGGATGCCGCGGATGAAAACTCGATCACGCTAGACCTGGCCATCATGAAGCTGGCCGCGAAGGAAAAGCCGCCCTCGAAAAAATAATCCATATCCGACAACCCAGCCATTCAATATTTGACGCAAGGAGATTTCATCATGTCAGGACATTCCAAATGGTCGACCATAAAGCATAAAAAGGCCGGAATCGACAAAGTGCGCGGGAACCTGTTCTCGAAGCTGTCGAAAGAAATAACCGTCGCCGCGAAAATGGGGGACGCCAACCCAGACATGAACCCCCGGCTGCGCCTGGCCGTGTATGCGGCAAGGAAGGAATCCATGCCCATGGACAACATAAAGCGCGCGATCGCGAAGGCAATGCCCGGTTCCGGCGAAGGCGATTATTCCGAAATCCGGTACGAGGGATACGCGCCCGGAGGCGTGTCCGTAATCGTCGAGTGCCTGACCGACAACAAGAACCGGACGGCGGGCGAAATCAGGAGCACATTTGCCAAGAACGGCGGAAACCTGGGCGAGATAAACTCGGTCGCGTTCAATTTCGACCATGTCGGGCTTTTCGTGTACAAGGCCTCGGCCGCCCCGTTCGACGACATGTTCGAAACCGCGGTTTCCGGCGGCGCCAGGGATGTGGAGGAAGAAGACGGCGAGTACATGGTTACCTGCAAGATTCCGGAATTCGGCGCGCTTATGAAGGCCCTTGAGAAATACGGCGAGCCCGAAAGCGCGAAAATCGTGTGGCAGCCCAGGTCAACCGTGCCGGTCGCGCCCGGCGAGGCCGCGGACAAGCTCGACCGCTTCATCGAGCTTCTGGAAGACAACGACGACGTACAGACGGTATACACCAACGCGGAGTACGAATAGCCGCCGCGCGGGGCCTCAACGGGTCTTTGCCATATAGTCCTGCGAGGCTTCGCGCGCCCTTTTCGCAAGCTCCATTTCCAGCTCTATTATCTGGTCCTGCAGCCCGCCGCCGGATTTCCGCATCGCCGGTCCCCCGGCCCACATCGGATCGCCGGGTTCCGGCTCGCCGGCCTGAAGCGTTTCCACATCCTCGGTTTCCCCGTCCGGCCAAACCGCGGCCGGGCGCGCGCCGTCCTGCGGCATGCTGTATTCCGCATGGTCGAAGTTGATGGCGGTGATCTTCCGGTACGTGTACAGCTTGATAAGCTGATGCACGGTGGGAATCTCGTAGCTTTCCAGCACGCTGAGCGGAGCCGGCTTGGCCGGCTTGCCCAGCATCTGGTAGGTCTTGAGCTCGACGCCCCTTATGCTGACGAGTTCGCGGTTGTACTGCGCGGCTGTCTTTATGCTCCCTATTTCCACGCGCATCTTGGCCTGCTCCGCCTGCTTTTTAAGCGCCAGGTCGCCCTTGTAAAGCTGCTCGGGCTTCGCCATGGCCAGCGCCGTCAGGCTGCGCATGGTTTCGTCGTCCTTGATGTCTTTTTTAATCTGCTCCTTGATGATCTCGCGGCGCTGGCTCGGCAGGAGCGAACGCTCCCGGCGGGTTCCAGAGCCAGATGAGCGGGAGCTCCTGGCGTTCACGGCCTTTGCCACGACTTTGGCGCGCGCGGCGATCTCCGCAAGGCCGTCCTCCGCGCCCGTGGTTTCTTGCTTCCCTACATTCCCTGTCCGTCTTCCGGTTTCATAATCATGACTGTCGTACGCATTATTTCCAAATCCTTTGTCGCGGGCAGGGGCAGAGTCGCGATCTGCAACTTGCATTTTCCCCTCCTGTAAATTTTTCTGTCAGGCAGGAGGCGCGAATCCGCCCTCCACGCCCGATACTTTAATTCCTAAAATTCCCTTTTTCAAGTTTTTTGTTGCGGCCGGGGCCGAAATCCACTATCTTCGCCGTATGCCAGTCCTTAAATACATCGACCGCGCCGTGGCCGGCGTCCTATGCCTGCTAATACGGGGATACCAGATTTTCATATCGCCCGCCATCGGAGGCAGGACAAGGTGCCGCTTCTTTCCCAGGTGCTCGGATTATTCCTTGCAAGTCCTGAACGAGTCTGGTATATTCGTCGGCATCTATCTAACGGCGAAACGGGTTTTGAAATGCAATCCCTTCTGCCGCGGCGGCTTGGATTTGCCGCCGGTGAAAAAACCGAAGGAGTAGAACATGCAGAAAAGCTCAACCAATCCGAAAGATCCCGCCGGCCGGCCGCAATACCTGAAGATACTGCTTTACGCGATCGCCGCATACCTGATCGCCATGATGATTTTCCGACCGAAGGCGCAGGATAGGACGCCCAAGGCGCCCCCTTCTTTGCCCGCGCGCGAGCCGAAGCGCGTCCTTTCGCCGTTTTCGACCCCGTCGCTGTCGGGGAACTTCAATACCGTGGGGCTCCGCGTCGACGACGTGTCGCTGCTCCGCTACCGCGAGACCATGGATCAAGATTCGAAGAACGTGGAGCTGCTGAAATACGCGCCGGCGGCCGGAGGGGCCAAGGAAAAATCGTCATACCTCGAATTCGGCCTGATCGGGCGCGAGGAGGAGGCATACCTGTTCCCGTCCGCGAACACGGAGTGGAAGACGATCGAGAAGACGCAGTCCTCGATAATCCTTTCCTGGACGAACCGGGAGGGCGTGGAGTTCGTGCGGCGGATGTCGTTCGACGACGGATACATGCTGACGGTAACCCAGGACATCAAAAACAGGTCGAAGGAGCCCCTTTATTTCTATCCGTACGCGCGGGCGGTGGCCGCGTACGACGCGATGTCGAAGCCGGGCTCCGCGCACACCGGATTCATCGGGTACCTGAACGGCAGGCTGGAGGAGCACACCTACCGCGACATACAGAAGAAGAACCAGGAGTTCGTTTCCGAAGGCGGATGGCTGGGCTTCGGCTCGGCATACTTCATGATCGCCCTTATCCCGGAGACCAGCGGCGAGAATTTCACGGCGCGGGCGCAGGAGATACCCCAGCCAGCCAAGCCGGCGGGCGGGCGCGACTGGCGCCAGTTCCAGGCAGACTATGTCCGCGACGCGGTCGAGGTCGAGCCCGGCGGGGCGCGCTCGATCACCTCGCGGATATATATAGGCGCGAAGGAGCCGGAGCTTATCGCGAAATACGAGAAGGAATTCTCCATACCGAAATTCGACCTGGCGATCGACTATGGATTCTTCTATATCCTATCGAAGCCGTTCACGCGCGCCCTGACCTTCCTTTCCAGGTTCGCGGGCAATTTCGGGTGGGCGATAGTGCTGTTCACGATCCTTATACGCATCCTTTTGTTCCCGGTCGCGCAGAAGTCGTTCAAAAGCATGGAGCAGATAAAGAAGCTGCAGCCCGAAATGAAGCGCATACAGACCATATACGCCCACGACAAGCAGCGGATGAACATGGAGCTCGCGATGCTTTACAAGGCGCGGAACGTGAACCCCCTTTCGGGGTGCATGCCCCTCCTGATGCAGCTGCCGGTGCTTATCGCGCTTTACAAGTCGCTGGTCATATCGATCGAGATGAGGCACGCGCCCTGGCTTTTGTGGGTGGCCGACCTGTCGGCGCCGGATCCGACCGACATGTTCAACCTGTTCGGGCTTCTGCCTTACACGCCGTGGGGCTGGCTGCCGCGCGTGGGCCTTCTGCCCGTGATCATGGGGCTGACCATGTACGCGCAGCAGGCTATGCAGCCGGCGGCGGGCGCGGATCCGAACCAGGCGAGGATGATGAGGTTCCTGCCCCTCCTGTTCACCCTGATGCTGGCCGGACTTCCGAGCGGGCTGGTGCTGTACTGGACGGTGAACAACATACTTAGCATAATACAGCAGAAGTTCGTAAAATGATCCGCATTCCCGATTTCGCGGAAACAACGGGGCTCCAATGAAGCTGAAGGAATTTTTCAAAGCCAGACCCGCGTTCGTCGGAAGCTTTCCCAGCGTGCGGGAAATACCGGCCTCGCGCGAACCGGAGATCGCCTTTGCCGGCCGGTCGAACGTAGGCAAGTCCTCGCTTATCAACGCGGTGTTCAGCGCCCCCGGGCTGGCCAAGACATCGGCCACTCCGGGGCGCACCCAGATGCTGAACTTCTTCAGCCTTGCTGGGCGGCTGATGATCGTCGATCTGCCGGGATACGGGTTTGCGAAGGCGCCCAAGCGGGCCGCCGAGGCGTGGAACGAGAACGTGCGGATTTACCTGAAGGGGCGGAGCCAGCTGAAACGCCTGTTCCTGCTTGTCGACGCGCGGCAGGGGCCGAAGCCGGCCGACGAGGAGATGATGGCGATGCTGGACGCCGCGGCGGTCGGATACCAGATAACGCTTACGAAAACTGACAAGGCCTCCGAGGCCGAGCTGGCCTCCGCGCGCGAAAAAATCGCCGCCGGATTCAAGTCGCACGCGGCGATGCATCCCCTCATCCTCGAATCGTCGAGCGAAACCGGCAGTGGCCTGGATGAAATAAGGGGCGAAATATTCGATATGGCAACTCAAAAACACTAAGGCCGGTTCCCGGGAACAATTCCTTATTTATTCCTTGCGATGTTTCCTTAAAACCCTTATAATACCCGCATGGAAAAAGTTGCGGACAGGATCGTAAGCCTGGAGGAAAACGGGGCCGAGCCGTCGCCGTTCGAAAGCGTGCGCCCCACCCGGCTTGCCGATTTCGTCGGCCAGCCAAACATGAAATCCAACCTGAAGGTCTTCATCAAATCGGCCAAGGAGCGGCGCGCCCCAATGGACCACTGCCTGCTGTACGGCCCGCCTGGGCTGGGCAAGACGACGCTGGCCGGGATAATCGCATCCGAGCTGTCCGTCGGGCTGCGCGCGACAAGCGCCCCAATGTTCACCAAGGTCGGCGACTTGGCCGCGATATTCACATCGCTTGCGCCCGGCGACGTGCTGTTCATAGACGAGATACACCGCCTGGGCCCGGCGGTCGAGGAGGTCCTGTACTCCGTGATGGAGGACTTCAAGCTCGACATCATCATCGGCGAGGGGCCCGCGGCAAAGACCGTGAAAATCGACGTGCCGCCGTTCACCCTAGTCGGCGCGACGACGCGCACGGGACTGCTTTCGACGCCGCTCCGCGAGCGCTTCGGGATACCGCTGGCCTTCGAGTTCTACCGGGACGAGGAGCTGGCCCAGATAGTCGCGCGCTCCGGCAATATCCTGGACATCGCCCTGTCGGAGCCGGGGGCGAGGGAGATCGCGAAGCGGTCGCGCGGAACCCCGCGAATCGCGAACCGGCTTTTGAAGCGCGTGCGCGACTTCGCCGTGGTCGACGGGAAAAAATCCATAGACGAGGCGGAGGCGAAAGCCTCGCTCGCGAAACTCCAGGTGGACGAGAGGGGGCTCGACGGACTCGACCGGCGCTACCTGTCGCTGGCAATCGAAAACTACGACGGCGGGCCGGTCGGGGTGGAGACGCTGTCCGCGCTGTTGTCCGAGGAGATCGACACTATCGAGGACGTCATCGAGCCGTACCTGCTGCAGATCGGATTCCTGCAGAAGACCCCGCGCGGCCGGGTCGTCACAGACAAGGCGCGCCGCCATTTGGGAATCGCGGCGAAGGCGGGATAGGGCGCCGCCGGACTTTTGCAGGGCGGAGGCTGAATTTTATTATGGAGGCGGATCAGTGGCGGATGTGAAATTCAACATGGGCTCAATCGAAGGCGGGCGGCATTACTTTCCCGCGCGCGTGTTCTATAACCACACGGACATGGGCGGCGTCATGTACTATGCGAACTACCTGCGCATCGCGGAGGAGGCGAGGTGCGCGTTCTTCGCCATGCTGCGCAAGGGCGAGCCGGCGCCAGAGGGCGGCGATTTCGTCGTCAGGAGCGCGCATGCGGAGTATATGAAGCCGGCGGTGTTCGGCGACGAGCTGACCATTGAGACCGACCTGGAGGAAATAGGCAGGGCATACCTCCACATCCGGCAGAAAATCATGCGGGACGCGGAGCTGTTGGCAGAGGTCGCGATAAAGGCGGCCTATGTGGAGTTCGGCAGGATCGGCCGGCCGCAGAGGATACCGGCCTTCTGGCTCGAAAAATTCAAGAAGTAATATAAATATGAAAGGAGAAAAAATGGAAAACAGGAAAGATTCAGGGCGCTCGATGATGGAGGTGCTGCTTTACATAGGGCTGGTCGGCGTGATGACCGTCGGGACGCTGCGCATGTACGGCGAGTACAACACGAAAATCAAGCGCACGAAGGCGATCGAACAGCTGGACGACATAGCAACCGCGGGAAGGGCGATCTTCTATGGCCGCCAGTCGATGCCGACCCCCGAAATGCTTGCAAAGCTCCCCGAGAAATTAGCCGGGCAAAATATAAGCCTGAAGGATCCGTGGGACAACGCGATCTCGGTTTCGGCCGACGAAAAATGCCTGGAGGTGGCGCTCGGCTCCCTGTCCCAGGGCGACTGCATAGGTTTGGCGATGACCGCGAAGTCGGGCTGCGAGGACGCCACGGGACGGCGGCGCACCTCGGTCAACGGCGCGGGGCAGGCCTTGAGTCCTGATAGCGAATACGTCGGACAGTGCATTGAAGGCAAGACGAATACCGTGAAGTTTTATTACAACAGGCAGTAAGCGGATTCCGCTTTAAAAAACTCCGCGGGCAGTCCGCGGAGTTTTTCCTTTTGTCGGGACGGCTATTTCTTCGACTTCTTCGCGGTTTCCGCGGCGCCCAGAATGTCGCCCAGAAGCGCGCCCGTGTCGGTCGAGCCGTATTCCCTTATTATCTTTTTCTCCTCGTCGATCTCGCGCGCCTTTATCGAAAGCGAGAGCGAGCGCGTCTTCGGGTCTATGTTCGTTATCTTCGCGTCGACCTTCTCGCCTATGGCGAAGCGGTCGGGACGCTGCTCGGAGCGCATTTTCGAAAGCTCGGCCGTCCTTATGAAGCCGCGGACGCCCGCAACCTCGACCGCGATGCCGTCGTTTTCGACCTCCTTCACCACGCAGGTCACGACCTCGCCCTTCCTCATGTTCTCGAGGGTGTTGGCAACCGTGTCCTTCGTCAGCTGCTTTATGCCCAGCGAGATGCGCTCCTTCTCGGCGTCGATCTCGAGTATTTTCGTGGACACCTTCTGCCCCTTCGAGTACGACTTCACCGCTTCCTCGGCGGGCTTGCTCCAGTCGATGTCGGACAGGTGCACCATGCCGTCGAGGTCGTTGCCGAGCGCCACGAAGATGCCGAATTCCGTTATGTTCTTCACCTCGCCCTCGATCACCTCGCCTACGGAATGCGCGGCGGCGAATTCCTTCCACGGGTTGGGCAGGTACTGCTTCAGCCCGAGCGAAATGCGCCGCTTGTCGCGGTCGATCTCGAGCACCATGACGTTGACCTCCTGCCCGATCGAAAGAATCTTCGACGGCTGCACGTTCTTCTTGGTCCAGGAAAGCTCGCTTACGTGCACCAGCCCCTCGATGCCGTCGTCAAGGTCGATGAACGCGCCGTAGTCGGTGAGGTTCGTGACGCGCCCCTTGTATATCCTGCCGATCTCGAAGCGGCCGATGTTCTGCCACGGGTCGCTTTCCAGCTGCTTCATGCCGAGCGAAATGCGGCCGGTGTCGCGGTCGAAGTTGATTATCTTCACCCGTATCCTTTTGCCGACCGAGAACAGCTCGTTCGGGTTGGAAACCCGCTTCCATGAAATGTCGGTGATGTGAAGGAGCCCGTCGACGCCGCCCAAGTCCACGAAAACGCCGTAGTCGGTGATGTTCTTCACCGTGCCGTCCATGACGTCGCCGGTCTTGATCGCGGCAAGTATCTCGTCGCGCTTCTCCAGCCGGTCGCCCTCGAGTATCGCGCGGCGCGAAACGATCAGATTGGAGCGGAGCTTGTCCATCTTTATAATCTTGAAGTCCATCGGCCTGTTCATCATCGCGCCCATGTCCTTCACCGGGCCCACGTCAAGCTGGGAACTGGGCATGAAGGCCGGAAGGCCGTTCAAGTCGACGGTGAAGCCGCCGCGAACGCGCTCGACGATTTTGCCCTGCACTATCTTGCTGCTGGCTATATGCTTTTCGATTTCCTTCCAGGTTTCCTCTTTCTTGGCCTTTTCGCGCGAGGCGATCAGGATGCCGTCGGCGCCCTCGTAGCGCTCGACATACACGTCGACGATGTCCCCGAGGCTTATCTCGGCGCCGCGGAACTCGCGGATGTCGATGTGCGCCTCGGACTTCAGCCCGACGCCAACGACCACGAAGTCGTCGGCGACGTCCAGGACGGTGCCCTTCGTGACATAGCCCTCCAGCTTCGTCTTTTCAGGATACATCTGGTTGAACATTTCAGCGAAATTCTCGCCGGTTGAAAATTCCCCCGCAGGGATTTCATTAGTCGCAGTTTTCTTAGCTGTCATCAGGATTTGCTTTTTGATGCTGGCCCTCGGCCTTGCGGCGGTCGGGACTTGTACGGTTGATATTCGCCGCGCGTCCGTCGTACCCCGGAAGCGGGCGGTCAAAACATGGGAAGTATAGGGTTCCGGCCGCGGTTTGTCAACCTGTATTTTCAAGGCGATTTCGGAGGCGCGACGTTATTTTTCCTTGTCCTTCGAGGTGCGGGCGATCCGTTTTTTGGCCGTTTCTTCCGCGGAAGGAGCCTTTTCGCCGCGCTTTCCCACCGGTTTTTTACTAATCCTGCGGCGTATGGGGATATCGTCGTTCATCG